>NZ_POYH01000004.1:0-50197 GCF_002899995.1 Acinetobacter sp. AKBS16
AGAATCCAAAGAATCCAAAGAATCCAAAGAATCCAAAGAATCCAAAGAATCCAAAGAATCCAAAGAAATATTAGAGCAAATACTCTACCCTACTTTATATTTCTTCTTATTTTTTAATTTATTTTATTCTTAATAATACTTAGATGGTTCCACGTGGAACGCTTAATTGGTTTTTATAGTTCTGAAATAAAAAAAGCAGGATTACTCCTGCTTTTCTATCACTACATAACTTTTAGTCAGTGAAAGTTACACGTGCAATTGCTTTTTTCCCAGACTGAATAATAAAAGTCCCGTTTTCTTTTACAGAGAAACTTGCATCTACTACATTCCAGTCTACTTTTACTGCACCTCGTGCAACAGCATCTTTTGCAGCTGCTGCATTTGGATTTAATCCTGCTACGCGAAGTATCGTGGCAATAAAGATTTCACCACCAAACTCACCACGTGAAATAGTTACTTCAGGAGTATCTGCTGGCACTTCACCTTCTGTAATACGGTTACCAGCACTCTTATGAGCATTAGCAGCTGCTTCAGCATCATGGAAGCGTTCAACCAACTCGAGTGCAAGAATACGTTTTACTTCTTGTGGATTACGACCAGCCGCGATTTCATCTAATAAAGCTTTGATCTCATCTAGAGATTTAAAACTTAATAAATCGAAATAACGTTCGATTAAAGAGTCAGGCATTGATAATACTTTTTGGTACATTGCACCTGGCGCATCAAAAACACCAATATAGTTACCTAAAGATTTAGACATTTTATTTACGCCATCTAAACCTTCTAGAATTGGTACAGTGATACACACTTGTGATTCTTGGCCATAACGGCTTTGTAACGTACGGCCCATGAGTAAGTTAAAGGTTTGGTCTGTACCACCTAACTCAACGTCTGCTTCAAGTGCGATAGAGTCATAGCCTTGAACTAAAGGATATAAGAACTCATGAATTGCAATTGGCTGATGGTTGTTATAACGCTTAGTGAAGTCATCACGCTCTAACATACGTGATACTGTTTGCTGGCTTGCCAACTGAATAAGATCCGCAGCAGACTTTTGGTTAAACCACTCTGAGTTAAAACGTACTTTTGTTTTATTCGGATCTAAGATTTTGAAAACTTGTTCTTGATAAGTTTTAGCGTTAGCTTCAACTTGTTCGCGTGATAACGGCGGACGAGTTGCACTTTTGCCTGTTGGATCACCAATCATGGCTGTATAGTCGCCAATCAAGAAAGTAACTTCATGACCCAAATCTTGAAACGTTTTTAGTTTGTTAATAAGAACCGTATGTCCTAAATGTAAATCTGGAGCTGTAGGGTCAAAACCAGCTTTAATTTTAAGAGGACGATTCTCTTTAAGCTTTTTCAGTAAATCTTCTTCAGAAATAATTTCGTGCGTGCCTCGTTGGATGAGGGCAAGCTGTTCTTCGGCGGGCAAGAAATTTGACATCACAAAACCTAAACACATCAGTTATTCAATTTGTGCGATATACTAACATTTTTTCAGCGTCTTGCAGGGGAAGTTGCATATGAGCGCAATCTATATCGGCGTAATGACTGGCACTAGTATGGATGGTGTGGATATTGTTGCGGCTTCATTTGAGCCACTACAGCTTCATGCCACACTTACAGTTCCATTCGAACCCGAGTTACGTGATGAGCTTATGGCATTAACTTTACCCGATGACAATGAAATTGACCGCATGGGTAAAGCTGATGTTGCTCTAGCCAAAATGATTGGTCACGGGATTAATTCTCTCATTGAAAAGCACCAATTAGATCGTAGACAAATTAAAGCGATTGGGTCGCATGGACAAACCATTCGTCATCGTCCAGAGCATGGTTTTACGCTACAAATTGGCGATCCAAACATTATTACTGAGATCACTCAAATCCCGGTCGTTTCAGATTTTCGTCGTAGAGATATGGCAGCAGGTGGTCAAGGCGCTCCATTAGTGCCTGCATTTCATCAGGCATTATTTCAACATCCAAGCATTCATCGGGTGATTTTGAATTTGGGTGGCATTGCCAATGTGAGCATGTTGCCTGCCAATAATCCTGACGGCGTATTTGGGTTTGATACGGGACCTGCGAATATTTTGATGGATGCATGGTGTCATCGCCATACAGGTCATCCATATGATGAAAATGGCGATTGGGCAGCTTATGGTCATCCTATTCGCTCTTTACTCGACCGTCTTTATGCTCATGAGTATTTTTCTAAAGAACCTCCTAAAAGTACGGGACGTGAAGATTTCAATATTGACTGGTTAGATGATCAGTTAATCGATTGGCGTAATGATTTAACTTATGATGAGTTAGAAGATACACCTGAAAATATTCAAGCTACCTTATTAAAACTTACTGTACGTGCCATTCAAAAAGCGATCTATCGTTCTAATATGGAAACAGGTGAAGTTTATGTATGTGGAGGTGGAGCTTATAACTCCTATTTGTTAGAACAATTACGTTGGCGCTTACGTAAGCACAATTGGTCAGTTCAAACCACTGATGTTTTAGGACTCTCCCCTACTTGGGTTGAGGCTACAGCATTTGCATGGTTAGCAATGCGTTTTGTGGATGGTTTAAGTGGTAATTTACCTGCGGTAACAGGAGCTTCAGATTTTAGAATCTTAGGCACGATCACGGCGGTATAAAGCTACTTATTCGATTTAATTGGACTGATTCGACCTCATAACACATTTCCTGACCCGAAATGCTGTTATTAAATTGGTCATAAAAATTCATGATAAATGCCAACAAAAATAAGTAAGGCATGTTCTTATGGATCTGACCAAACGTATTCATCAATACACACGTGGGGCTTGGACATTCGATGTCATTGATTCAGGCCCTATAGATGGCCCTCTCGTGGTTTTATTGCATGGCTTTCCAGAAACTGCTCATAGTTGGGAGCAGACTTCGGAATTATTACATCAACATCAATTTAGAACATTTGCGATCCATCAACGTGGTTATAGTCTAAATGCTAGACCACAAAGCCGCTTTCATTACGCTTTAAGTGAACTAACTGAAGATGTTGCAGTTTTTATTAAGGGACTTGGTCAACCAGTTTATTTAATTGGGCACGATTGGGGTTCTGTAATTGCGTCTAGTGTAGCTATGAAGTATCCGCAGTATATTCAACATCTCACTTTAGTTTCCGTACCCCATCAAGCTGCTTTTTTAAAAGCCTGCTTAATTAGCAATCAACTACTAAAATCTTATTATTTTGCAGTTTTTCAGCTTCCTATTCTGCCCGAACTTTTATTTAAAAAGATGCCTAAATTAGGCCGTAACTTTCTTAAGTCATCTGGCATGACCGAGCAGCAAATTGAAATATTCGAGACTGAGTTTATAAAAGAAAATAGGCTAACTACGGCATTAAACTGGTATCGTGGCTTTTTTTGGGAAAAGCCTGAAAATCCTTTTAAAGCAATAGACGTTCCCACTCTTTTTATTTGGGGTAAGCATGATATTGCAGTAACAGAAAAAAGTGCCAAGTTAAATTCAGGTTATTTTAAAAATAATTATAAGGCTATTTTTATGAATGCCTCTCATTGGATTCCTTATCAAAATGCACCTGAACTCGTACAGTACTTTTTAGAATCTATACATGATCAAGCATAGTCTTATAAGTAAAAAACCTCTCATCATAGAGAGGTTTTTTTATTTAAAATTCTTTTTAAATTGAGAATGAAGAACCACAACCACACGTTGTTGTCGCATTCGGGTTCTGCACAATAAAGCGTGAACCTTCAAGGCCTTCAACATAATCAACCACTGAGCCAACTAAGTATTGATAGCTGAGCGAGTCAACCAGCATCTTTACATCGCCATTTACAAATTCAGCATCATCTTCATTTACGCTTTCGGCGAAATTGAAGCCGTATGAAAACCCTGAACACCCGCCTCCGGTTACATATACACGTAACATGAGATCGTCATTCCCTTCACTATCACGGAGTTGGCGTACCTTATTGGCAGCATTATCTGTCAAAACTAGAGCTTGGGCATTCATGATGATTGTTCCTCGGATTTTGCTGTGCCTTTCAAAATAAAAAAGACCCTATATTGAGTATAGCATAATCAATATAGGGTCTGTCTTCGAAGTTTAAAGCGAATCTTGAGTATTTTTATCAAGATTATTTGTAATTCTCATCTTGTAAGCCACATTCAAAGTTTTTCGCGTCTTGCTTACAACGGAATTGCCATAGTAGTTTCATCATGCGTTTATCATACACCCCGCGTTGTGTAAGGTTAATTCGAGACTCACGCATGAGCTTTTGATAACCCGGTTTATCGGCAGCTGGTACTTCCATCCAATATTTTTGCGGAATATCCGCTTTCATTTTACCCAAGATAGTAAAAGCACGCGGTAACTGACCAGCCACCCACTCTCTAGATTTCTGACCAAAACCAGCTGGGAATTTGTCTGGACGAATAATAATATTTCCAGTCACCTGTAAAATTGGATAGTTTACAATTGCCCCTTTTGTACCTAAGCCTTTTTGTAACTCTAAAGGTTTAAAAGCTGCTGCTGGCGCACCAATAATATCGACCTGATGATTGTTAAATTTGGCCCCGAAGTTAGTCACATCTGCACTCACTGCCTGAGCACCCACCTGCTGAACCATAATTTTTTGTGCTTCATCGTAGTCTAATACGGCGATTTTTTTACCGGCAGCTTTCGCTACGGTATTAATACTACGGTCGTTTACTAAAAGGTAAGCATCTCCTACCGGAATAACACCTACTACCTCATAGCGGCCATTGACCATATATTTACTAAAGGTTTGGCTCGCTAAACCTTGCATGACTTTAACAGCAAGTTTGAGATCTGGAATCGCGCCAATTGCATCTAATGATCCCGTAAATGAGTTGAATTGACGTCCGCGCATGCCTGATACACTAATACCATCACATTTGCCCGCTTTAAAATCTTCAGCAATCACTGCTTCATTCTGGTTTACTTTTAGTTCGATATCAGCTCCCCAGTTTTTCGCTGCAAGCTGATAGTCCTTCATGAGTGCATAGACATCGCCATTTTTACCAACAAAGTCAAAAACACATATGGTTTGTTTGGCCTCGGCTGCAAATGAAATTGTTGTGAGTCCCATCGCAAGTAAAAGCGTTTTGGAAAATCGCATATTCTTTTCCTTTCCTTGTAAATTTTTTGTTTTTGGCATCAAGAAATTTCACGCTGGTTGGCATGATTCTCATGAGATACGCTTCATCTAAGATTCACAATTTAGATATTGTTATGATCAATTCTGTTTATCCGAGCTCAATAAAAAATAACGGGTTAAATTCCCTTAGCTCTTTTAATGACTCACTTCCTTGTTCTATTTTCTAATATCTTCATATATCCAGATGAAGTTTTATCCTCAATTTAGATTAGCGTCTTTTTAATGAATCACAATGGCTGAATTGACAGTCTATAGAAAGCAAAAAAGCCTAGAATAAATCTAGGCTTTTAAGTTCAAAATGAATTATTCACCAGGCATTGAACATTCAAAGTTAGCTTTGTCTACAGAACAACGTGCTTTTTTCAATACAGACATCATACCTGCATCGTAAATACCGCGTTTAGTTAAATCCATACGGCCATCACGTAACATTTTTTGATATTTCAGTTTGTCTTCAGCACTTAGGTTCATTTTGTATTTACCTGGAATTTGTGCTTCTAAACGGTTAATCATTGCAAAGCTTTTTGGTAATTGTTTCACGAACCAATCACGAGACTTTTGACCAAAGCCTGCTGGGAATTTATCAGCACGCAATACTAAATCAGCCGTTACATGTAATACTGGGAAGTTCCACATTACACCGTTTGCACCCAAACCTTTGTTCAATTCTAATGGTTTGTAAGCATAAGCAGGCGCACCTACCATATCTACCTGACCATTATTAAATTTAGCAGCAAAGTTTGAAATATCAGAAAGAACTGCCTGAGCACCTACGCGCTGCACCATAATTTTTTGTGCATCGTCATAACCTAACACGGCGAATTTTTTACCAGCAGCTTTTTCAACTGAGTTGATGTTTTTATCACGTACAAAAATGAACGCTGAACCTAACGGAGAGATACCAGCAACTTCGTATTTTTTACCGCCAAGGTTAGTTGTCATTTTTGCAGCATTACGTGCATCTAATACATAAGTAATAGCACGTTGTGCAATTTGGTTATTAGGAACGCCGCCAAGCGAGTCAATTGATCCGGCAAATTTGTTATATTGACGAGCACGCATAGCTGTCATTGCTACGGCATCACATTTACCAGCTTTAAAATCATTATCTGCAACAGCCTCGTCCTGACGAGGAACTAAGTTAATTTCAGTACCCCAGCCTTTTGCAGCTAGAGCCCATTCTTCCATCATTTTATATGAGTCGCCTGCTTTTCCTAAGAGGTCGAATACACACACGGTACTCGCTGCTTGCGCTGAAGCAGAAAAACCAACAACAGAAGCGGCAGCCATAGCAAGTACGATTTTTTTCATTTTCTTCATCCTTCCACGGAACAGATTTTTTGTTTGAAGTTTCCTTTCAAACACAGATATTAATCATGTTTTTTAGAAAAAAATAGAGCTTTTACTCAAATATTTTTATCTCATTGAACCATTGTTTGTTCGACTTAAATTATTTATTAAAATGAAAAATCGCTAACTTTCCGTAAGTTATTTTTTATATTCACAATTTTCATACCCATATTCAGCTTTGAAATATCTGTAGGGTTTTTGTGATTAAAAAACAAACTACTCTCCAGTAAGCGTACATTCAAAATTTGTCCGTTCAATGGTGCATCGTGCGCGCTTGAGTACACTCATCATTGTCGCGTCATATACACCTTGTTTTGTTAAGCCAAGGCGACCTTCACGTAATATTTTCTGATATTTCAACTTATCTTCGGCTGAAAAATTTAATTTAATTTTAGGAGGAATACCGGTTTCTAACCGTTTTACCATTGCGAAGTTCTGTGGCAACTGTTTAATAAACCATTCACGAGACTTCATTCCAAAATTGGCCGGAAACTTATCACTTCTTGCAATTAAATCCCCTGTGACGTTCACCACAGGAAAAGTAAACATAGCTCCATTTGCTCCAATTCCCTTACCAATTTCTAACGGTTTATAAGCATAAGCAGGTGCAGCAATTGCCTCGACTTGGCCACTATTAAACTTTTTCACAAAATCGGTAATCTCAGAAGGAATAGGCTGGGCACCTACACTTTCAACCATAATTTTCTGGGCTGCGTCATATTGCAAAATAGCAAACTTAGTCCCACGTACTTTCTCAATTGAGTTGAGGTTTCTATCTCTTACAAATAAGTATGCTAGTCCAATCTGGACAATTCCAACCACCTCATAGTTTGTTCCATTTTGCGTGGTTAGCATGCGATGTTTATTACGTTGATCCAAAACATAACTAATCGCCTTTTGAGCAATAGCATTACTTGTCACGCCCCCAATTGCATCAATCGAGCCTGCAAATTTATTGTAGTTTCGTGCTCGCATTGAAGTCATATAAGCTGCATCGCATTTACCCTCACGCAGCCTACGATCTACTAGAGCTTCATCTTGAAATGGAATTAATGTAATGTCCGCTTGCCAACTTTTTGCCGCAAGTGCCCATTCTTCCATCATTTTGTAGGATTCACCTGATTTACCCAATAAATCGAATACACATACGTTTTGCCCCGCGTGTGTTGTCCCCATAGCACAGCAAATGACTGCACTTACTATCCCCAATCTTTTTTTCATTTGACTTTCCTTAGTCTGGTTTTATTAGTTAGTAGCTCATTTATCAACCAAGTTTTAAATTGTTTTTATTTTAGCCATATTTTTCTAAATGTGGCCTATCTTGCTCAAAATTTGGATATTTTCAGACGAATAGCTTTAATCGGGATCAGTGAAACCATGCAATCTCAGTATTTATAAACTAAAACTCCGAAAGTTTTGTCTTCATGATCAGTTCTCTTTAAAATACAGCATCCCTAACTCACCTCGATAAGACAAGATGATTCAATTTGACCAAGTTTCTTTACGCCGCGGTGGACGTGTTCTATTTCAAAAAGCGTCTATGCAATTACACCCAGGTTGGAAGATTGGTCTGACTGGGGTCAATGGTGCAGGTAAATCAACACTATTTGCAGCATTACTCGGTAGCTTAGGAGCAGATGAAGGCTCGCTTACTCGTCCTTCTGTATGGACTGTGGCCCATATGGCGCAAGAAGTTAAAGCCCTAGACATGCCTGCTATCGACTTTGTCCTTTCTGGTGATGAAGAATATTGGGATATTCAAAATAAACTTGCTCAACCAGAACAATTAACAGACTCGGATTTGGCTAAATTACATGGCCGTTTTGATGAAATTCATGGTTATTCTGCGCCATCTAAAGCAGCTCAGCTGATGGCTGGCTTAGGGTTTCTAGAACATCAATTACGTTTAAACGTTGCTAGTTTTTCTGGTGGATGGCGTATGCGTCTAAATTTGGCGCGTACATTGATGAGTCGTTCTGACTTACTCTTATTGGATGAGCCAACCAACCACTTAGATTTGGATGCAATTTTATGGTTAGAAGATTGGCTCAAAGCTTATGAGGGCACCCTCATTTTAATCTCGCATGACCGAGATTTCTTAGATGCAATTACAGACCATATTCTTCATATTGAGAATCAGGAACTTACTCTTTACACGGGTAACTACTCCACATTTGAGACCACTCGAAGTGAACGTTTAGCACAACAACAACAAGCTTTTGAAAAACAGCAAGAAGCCCGTGCTCATTTACAAAAGTTCATTGATCGCTTTAAGGCTAAAGCCACTAAAGCTCGTCAGGCACAAAGTCGTATTAAGCAACTTGAACGCATGCAGCAACTTGCACCTGCTCATGTAGATACACCGTTTACTTTTAGTTTCCGTGAACCTACCAAAATGAGTTCACCGTTGCTGACCCTAGAAAATGCCAGCATAGGTTATGGCGATAAAAAAATTGCTGAAAAAATTAAACTTCAAATTACGCCAAACTCGCGTATTGGCCTGCTTGGTATGAATGGTGCGGGTAAATCAACATTGATTAAAAGCTTGGTGGGTGATTTACCATTACTGGCAGGTGAACGTAAAGCTTCCGAGCTACTTAACATTGGTTACTTTGCGCAGCACCAAATGGACGCTTTAGATGGTCAAGCCAGCCCAATGCTTCAACTCGCTCGGATAGCCGATAAACAAATTAGTGAAGCAACATTACGTTCTTTTTTAGGTAGTTTTGGCTTTAGTGGCGAACGCATGGATACTCCATGTGAAAGCTTCTCTGGCGGTGAGCGTGCTCGTTTAGCCTTAGCACTCATTGTATGGCAGCGCCCAAATGTTTTAATTCTGGATGAACCAACGAACCACTTAGATCTTGATATGCGTCATGCGCTTAGTATGGCCTTACAAGATTTTGAGGGTGCAGTCGTTCTGGTTTCTCACGAACGTCAACTTATTGCCAGCGTTTGTGATGAACTCCTTTTGGTACACGGTGGCAAATGTACCGAGTTTGAAGGTGATTTGCAGGATTATGCTAAATGGCTACGTGAAGCACGTCAGCAACAAATCAATGCTCAGACTGCGGTAGCACAAAATAATTCATCTTCTGCCGCTCCAGCTCCCGCTAAAGTCGATAAAGAAGCACAGCGTAAAGAAGCAGCTCGCCGTCGTGAACAAACTCGACCAATCCGTAAAAATATTGAAAAGGTTGAATCTCAAATTGAAAAGCTTCAACCACGTCTTGCTGAAATCGAAGAAGCTTTAGCAGATACTTCACTATATGAAGCTAATCGTAAGGACGATTTGCTTAAACTAATGAATGAGCAAACCGAACTCAAAACTAAGCTTGAACAATATGAAGAGCAACTCTTAGAACTCATGATGGAACTTGAGGAAATGGAAGCCTCATTTGAAAACTAAATATCTTGGCCAGTACTCGTATATTTAAGTATCTGTACTGGCTTTTATTTTTATTAGCTTATAAAAATATGAACGATCTCTAATAAAGTTTCATTCAGCTGTTAAATTTTTGAGATAGATTCAAATTTGATAACATATAAAACTTAAGCTACATCTTAAGGGTTGCCATACACAGATAATTTAACTAAATTCTGTAACTTCGTTTTTACCCTTCTTGAGTAGGTATTTAATTCGGGATCAGACAAACTGAATGAATTTTATTGATTTTATTACTAATTTTGAACAATTTTTACCTATTTTGATTCAGGAGTATGGTGCATGGGTTTATGCCATACTCTTTTTGATTATTTTTTCTGAAACCGCGTTTGTGTTTATGTTCTTTTTACCTGGAGATAGCTTACTTTTAACTGTAGGTGCACTGTGCTCGGTGGTTGAACTGATGCATCTTGGTTATATGATCACTCTGCTCACCATTGCAGCAACATTAGGCTATATCGTCAATTATTCTATTGGCCGCCATTTTGGAAACCGTATTTTTGAAGCAAAATCACGTTTTATTAAGAAAGAATATTTGAATAAAACGAACCGCTATTTCTTGCAACATGGTGGTAAAACTATTCTTTTAGCACGTTTTATACCTTTCGCACGTTCTTTTGCACCCCTCGCTGCCGGCTCAAGCAATATGAGCTATGGAAAATTTTTGATTTACAATGTGGCAGGAGCTATTTTGTGGATCTGTATCCTCTTAACGGCTGGCTACCTATTTGGCCATGCACTCATTCAAGTTACAGATTTTGTAGAAAATTAATAAGTTTAGTTAAATGAATTTATATAGCTAAAAATAAAGGGAATGAATCAATCATTCCCTTTATTTGATTTAGAAAAGTAACTTTATCTAAACTTTTTGTGGTTTTCATTACGAATATTTACCAGATTAATTGCTTCAGTTTTGGCTTGGTCCAATTGTCCCTTATCAACAAAAACCGTAACCCGATCAATTTCAGCAACCAACTGATCTAAACCCGCTTGGTACTCTTTTACCTGTACATTTTCAGGGGGTAAACCTTCCAACTTATGAGGTAAAGATAATTTTGAAGATAATGCTGCCTGACGCATAATCACAAGCTGCTGTTTAGCGTTATCGATATCTTTTGCTTCAGCAAAGGCTTTAGTGCTCTTCGCTAAAGTTTTCATGTCGGCTTCCAAGTCTGCTGCAAATGCAGAATGACTCACTAAAGCCGCACATGAAATCAGCATACTTGCTAGAATTTTTTGACTCATCATCTTCTCTCCCTAGACTGATTTAGAATCTTGCTATCAATTAAGCATCAATATCCGCATTTAATGCATTTTCTTCAATAAAGGCACGACGTGGTTCAACATCATCGCCCATTAAGCATGAGAACATGCGATCAGCTTCAATTGCATCATCAATAGTCACCTGTAACATATTACGGTTTTCAGGGTCCATTGTGGTTTCCCAAAGCTGCTCAGCATTCATCTCGCCCAGACCTTTATAGCGCTGGATCATCATTCCACGGCGTGAATCTTGCAGAATGTGCTGCCATACCTGATGGAAATTAGCGACTTGAATACGACGATCACCTTTTTGTAAGTATGCGCCATCTTCAATTAACTTGAACCAACTCTTCGAGTTCTTCAATAAACGAGCATATTCCGCAGAATTCAATAAACCTGCGTCAAGTAAGTAAGCATGTGGCAAGTTATGAACATATACAGTTACACGTGGCCAGTAATGCGCAGATTTCTCGCCTTGAGCATTCTCGCGTTCAAATGTTTCAAGCGTAATTTCAGGGCGCAAACTTGGCTGTAGTCTTTGTACAGCTTCACGTACTTGATCTGCCCATTGTTGTACATAAGCTTGATCATGGTTTTGATCTGCTTTAAATGCGTCGACTTCGAGTAATGCATCCAGTAAGCTTGCTGGATAACGTAACGTTAAGCGTTGTAAGCTCTTTTGTGAAACTTGATAGTCTTGAATTACTTTTGCCAGCGCTTCACCTGTAATTGCAGGCGCATCAGCACTAATATGTAAAGCAAGCTCATCAATCGCATTTGAAATCAAGTAAGTTTCTAATGCGTCGTTATCTTTAATATATTGCTCTTGCTTACCTTTTTTGAGCTTATACAAAGGTGGCTGTGCAATATAAATATGACCACGTTCCACCAACTCCGGCATTTGACGGAAGAAGAATGTTAATAACAATGTACGAATGTGCGAACCATCGACATCGGCATCGGTCATAATAATAATTTTATGATAACGGAGCTTGTCAGGGTTATATTCTTCACGGCCAATACCACAGCCAAGTGCTGTAATTAATGTACCCACTTCCTGACTAGAGATCATTTTGTCAAAGCGCGCACGCTCAACGTTCAGGATCTTACCTTTTAAAGGTAGAATAGCCTGCATTTTACGGTTACGGCCTTGTTTGGCACTACCACCCGCAGAGTCACCCTCGACAAGATACAATTCAGACAGCGCTGGGTCTTTTTCCTGACAGTCAGCCAATTTACCAGGCAAACCTGCAATATCTAATGCACTCTTACGGCGTGTCATTTCACGTGCTTTACGTGCAGCATCACGTGCGCGTGCAGCATCAATAATCTTGCCTGCAATTGATTTTGCAGCTTGTGGATTCTCAAGTAAGTAAGCAGAGAACTCTTTGTTCATTGCTTGCTCTACCGCTGGTTTTACCTCACTTGATACCAATTTTTCTTTTGTCTGAGACGAGAATTTCGGATCAGGAACCTTAACAGAAATAATGGCTGTTAAACCTTCACGCGCATCATCGCCAGTCACATTCACTTTTTCTTTCTTGAGAATATTTTCATTTTCAAGATACTGATTTAAGCCACGTGTTAAAGCTGCGCGGAAACCTGCTAAGTGCGTACCACCATCTTTTTGTGGAATGTTGTTTGTGAAACAGCGAACATTTTCTTGGTAACTATCGTTCCATTGCAATGCTACTTCTACAGCAATGCCGTTGTCAGCATCGGCTGTGAAATGGAAGATTTCGTTGAGATGGTTTTTACCTTCGTTGATGTATTTTACAAACTCAGATAAACCGCCTTCATAGTCATACACATGCTCAAGGTTAATACGTTCATCACGTAAAACGATACGTACACCAGCATTCAAGAAAGAAAGCTCACGTAAACGGCGTGCTAGAATTTCAACATTAAAAATGGTTTGACTGAATGTTTCTGCACTTGGCCAAAAACGTACAGTTGTTCCGGTATTATCCGTTTCACCAATCACACGCAATGGATATTGCGGATCACCATGATGATATTCTTGCTCATGGATTTGACCAGCACGGTAAATTGTTAAATGCAATTTACTTGAAAGTGCGTTAACAACCGAAACACCTACGCCGTGTAAGCCACCTGAAACTTTATAGCTATTATCGTCAAACTTACCACCTGCGTGCAGAATCGTTAAAATTACTTCTGCAGCAGAAACCCCTTCTTCAGGGTGAATATCGGTTGGAATACCGCGGCCATTATCTGAAACACTGACCGATTCATCCTCGTGAATCGTGACAATAATTTCATCACAGTGGCCAGCTAAAGCTTCGTCGATTGCATTATCGACAACCTCAAACACCATATGGTGTAAACCGGTACCGTCGTCTGTATCCCCAATATACATACCCGGACGTTTACGAACTGCATCTAATCCACGTAATACTTTAATACTAGAGGAATCATAAGCCTTTTCATTGGTTTGTTCTGTTTGAGAGGCTGATTGAGACTCTGAACTCATGGTTTCTCCCTAGCAAATATAGGTTTATTCAAAGATGGGTAACATCAAAAAATTATGGCGCAGCAAGACTAACTTGACCGGATTCAACACTGAATAATTGATATGAAATAGACAGATCATGTAAATGTTTTTTTACCGATGCATGATCTAAAGTTGTCATAAAAACCTGGCTACCAAGTTGGCTTAATCGTTCAATTAAACGTTGTTGTGCGGTTAAGTCTAATTCTGCTGTCAGATCATCTAATAATACCACAGTTTCCTTATTACTCGCATGCAACATTGCAATTTGTGACAGTTTTAAGGCAATAATCAAGAGTTTTTTCTGACCTCTTGATAAAACATCATCAGCATGTCCAAATGGCGTTTTTAAGCGCAAATCTGCCCGATGAGGACCATACTCGGTATAGCGTCTCTCGATGTCTTTTTGATGCTGATTCAGCAAGTCTTGCATAAGCCCCTGCTCTGTATGAAAACCTGGGCTATATTCCAGCTCAATCTCCAAATCAGGCAGTAATTGACTTAAGTCATTTTGGAAATAAACATTCCATTGCTCGACAATACTTAAACGCTGTGAATGCAAAATCTCGCCATAATTACTCAACATTTTGTTCCACGGTTCTAAATCAGCTAATGAAAGATTACGCCGTGTTTTGAGTAAGGTATTACGCTGCTTTAGCGCACGAGAGTAATATTGCCACGCAAAATAAAATTCAGGTTCCACGTGGAACATAAGCCAATCTAAAAGTTGTCTTCTTGGCTTGGCACCATGATCAATAATATCCGTACTTTGTGGATCAATATGCTGTAAAGGAAGTAACTTTGCGAGCTGACCTTGAGTCGCAACGGTATCGCCATTCACTTTCATGAGTTGCTCACCAGAAGCGAGTTTCTGCATACCAATTTTTTCAGTTGCTGACTGAGCAAATACAATCGCGTCGTCAGCTTCATATTGAATATAATTTTTGGGTATATGTGTACGGAATGAGCGACCTGTTGCAAGCAAGTGGATCGCTTCTAAAATTGATGTTTTACCCGAACCGTTTGCGCCATAAAAGACATTAAACGGTTGCAACCCATGGAGTGCAACCGTTTTTAAATTACGCACACGTTCAATATTTAAGCGCGTAAGATGCATATAGTTAAACCAGATTAAACACGCATCGGCATAACCACATAGGTCTGGTCAGGATGAGCCGGATCTTGAACCAATACAGACTGATTCGCCTCAGTCATGCTCATATTTACATCATCACCATCTAATACACCCAACACATCGAGTAGGTATTGAGCATTAAATGACATTTCTAATGGGGCACTTTGATATTGGATCGCTAAATCTTCAATTGCTTCATCTTGTTCAGGGTTATTTGCACGAAGCTGTAAAGAATCCTGATTGAAGTTTAGGAAAACACCACGCAATTTTTCATTACTTAAAATTGCTACACGTTGTAATGATTGTTTAAATACGTCATGACCAATCAAAACATGTTTATCACCACCACGTGGAATAACACGGCGATAATCAGGGAATTTCCCATCAATCAATTTAGTTGTAAAACGAACTGTAATATCACCTTGTTCTTTATCACGGCTTGGCGTATTAATCGTTACATTTAATAATTCACGGCCAATAAGCAAAGTGAGCTGTTCATCTTCAATGCTGAGTAAACGTTGCAATTCGCCCACAGCTTTACGAGGCACAATCGCTTGTACCAACTGAGATGAAGTAGAGGAAGCCAAAATTTCACAAAGTGCTAAACGGTGACCATCAGTTGTTACTGCACGCAATTGATTTTCATCAATTTCTAATAAAGTACCAGTGAGGTAAAAACGTACATCTTGTACAGCCATTGCAAAAGCAGTTTTTTCAAATAAACGCTTTAATTCACGTTGAGTCACCTGTACTTGCGTACCCTGGCTATTCTCAGTGGTTAACAATGGATAATCTTCAGCCGGTAGTGTACCTAGCACAAAACGGCTATTACCAGATTTTAAAATACATCTTTGATCTTCAGTAATTTGTAAATCAATCAATGCAGCTGTAGGCAAAGATTTACAAATTTCCATCAATTTACGAGCAGGAACAGTTGTCTCGCCTGCCTCAAGGCACGCCCCTTCTGATAAAGCGGTGCTCGCTACGAGTTCAACTTCTAAATCGGAACCCGTAATAGTGAGCGCTTGAGCATTAGTCTGAATTTTGACGTTTGAAAGAATATTCAAGGTATGACGACGTTCTACCGCACCGACCACATGCGATAAAACATTGAGTAAACTTTCTTTAGCGATTTTCAAACGCACGATTCATTCCTCTAGCAACTTGGAGCAAACATTTCATTTTTTAGCTGTGTACTATGCTGCACTTACGTAGACTTTGCAACAACGTCTTATTATTTCATTAACTTTGAAGCAAACGTAATAAGTTCTTATAATCTTCATCAAAGATTGGGTCTTCTTCCCGTAAACTGACGACTTTTTCACAAGCATGCATCACTGTACTGTGATCACGCCCACCAAAAGCCATTCCAATTTCAGGAAAACTATCTCCCGTTAATTCACGGGCAAGCCCCATCGCCAACTGACGTGGTCGAGCATAAATTCGGGTACGCTTTGGACCTACCAGCTCTTTTAATGGAATTCGGAAATATTCACTCACTACACGCTGGATATTTTCTACACTAATTGTACGAGCACGGATCGCTAAAACATCTTTTAAAGATTCCCGTACGACATCAAGGTCAATTGGAGCACCTTTAAAACGTGAAATTGCGACAACTTTATTCAGTGCGCCCTCAAGTTCACGTACGTTCGCTACGACTTGTTGGGCAATAAACAACGCACAGTTTCTAGGTAAATCAACGCCACTATTTTCAGCTTTTTTAAGCAGAATTTCGATTCGAGTTTCAATATCAGGTGGTTCAACACCTACTGATAGCCCCCAGGAAAAACGAGAAACCAAACGAGGATCAAGTTCTGTTAATTCTTTAGGATATCGATCTGACGTTAAAATAATTTGTTTGGATTCATCAAGTAAGGCATTAAATGTATAGAAGAATTCAACGAGGCTTGCTTCTTTTCCTGCCAAAAGATGAATATCATCTACTAATAACAAGTCTAAAGAACGGCAATTTTTCTTAAACTCTTCTACCTTTCCTTTTTGTAATGAGCTCACAAAATCTTGTACAAAACTTTCTGAAGTCATATACATGACTCTTGCATTCGGCTTCGCTTGCAGTAAGGCATTACCAACTGCTTGCATTAAGTGAGTCTTACCAAGACCTGTCGGGCCATATAAAAACAAAGGGTTATGTTGAGAAGCACCTAACTGTGTTAATACTTTTCTACAGGTTTCTGCTGCCATTTGGTTAGAACGGCCTTCAACAAATAGTGAAAAAGTAAATTGTGGATTTAATAGTTTCTTTTTTGAACTCTTAGAACTAACCGCAGTATTAGCAACAGGTTCCGGTTCTCTTTTAACCTTAGCAGGTTGAGGTATAGGGGCAGTTTGTAAAGCTGCTGTAGTTGTTGCAGGCTGTTCACTAGAGGACAAAATACTACCAGGACGAGAATCTACCAAGATTTCAACCTGACGCACCCGCCCTTCTGACAATTGTTCAGCCAATATAGAAATTAACTCTAAATGATTCTCTTGAATATAACGCGTCCAATAAGGATTAGGAGCATAGAGACGTAGTATCCCCTCTACTTCTTCAGCTACTAAAGGGCGAATCCACATCGCAAAGACGTTATCAGAGAGCTCTTGTCGCAAGCGAGTTAAGCAGTCTGTCCAAAGCATGTGTATCCCCTATGTCTGCGTTTTAAATTCAAATCATTTAAAGATTAACCCTTCCTGATGAGAAGGGGTCGCCATTCTACCCAAGTTATCCACATCTGTCATGACGATTTCGTTTGATTTTGCCTAAAAAGAAATCTCTTGTGAATAAATTTAAATTCAAAATCAATTGTGAATAACTTTTTGTACATCCTGTGGATAAATTATCACATAAACTTATCCACAATCCATAAAGACAATAAAAACAGAGTTATCAACAGTTCAAATATATGTTTTTTAAATTTAAAACTGTGAAATCCACAAGAAAAGTCCACACTAATAAGAATAAATTTAAATTTTAAAATTTGAATTTATTTAATAGGGCTGATCCAAATTGTGGATAACTAAAAAATATGAATTTAAATTCAAATATACCAAATCAAAACCAACTTCACATCAAGGTTTGTTGATAAGTATGTAAATAAGAAGTGTATATCTTAAAAGTCTTAATAAAAATAAACAATTACTTTGTGCATAACTTTTAAATAAGAAAAATAGGCTAAATATAAAGAGAAGATAAAAAGTTAAAAATTTGACTTAAATACAAAACTTTCACGGTTTTTCATTGACAGCGTAAACATTGCACAATAAAATCGCGGACCTTTATAGAAAGATCATTTTTGGGAGTTTCGATATGAAACGTACTTTCCAACCATCTGAATTAAAGCGTAAGCGCGTTCATGGTTTCCGTGCTCGTATGGCAACTAAAGCTGGTCGTCAAGTATTAGCTCGTCGTCGTGCAAAAGGTCGTCATAGCTTAACTGTTTAATACTGTTACGCTGACCAGACTTGGGTGTGATGGCACTTTACAGTTTTAGCACAGATCTTCGTATACGCTGTGCTGCAGATTATAAAAGTGTATTTGATGGTGCGCTTTTTAAAGTGCATCAACCCCATTTTTTATTTCTTGCAAAATTAACCGAACAGCCTAACAGCCGTTTGGGTATTGTTGTTGCTAAGAAAAAAGTGCGTCGTGCGCATGAAAGAAATCGAATAAAACGTCTTGCTCGTGAGAGCTTTCGTCTACATCAGCCGAAATTTGGGTCAGACATAGATGTTGTTGTGATGCCTAAAGTTGGTATAGAAACGATTACGAATGCTGAGCTATATCAACAATTAGATTTTGCTTGGCAAAAATTACAACGCTTAGCGAAAAAACATTCTAAAGTTGTCCCAACCTCGCAGAATTAAGAGATGACCAATGGTTCGTATTTTGCGTTGGTTCATTCGACTGTATCAAATTGCGATTAGTCCGCTTCTTGGACCCCGTTGTCGTTATATCCCAACTTGTTCCCAATATGCGCTAGAAGCATTACAAACTCATGGTGCAATCAAAGGCGTTTGGTTATCTTCTAAACGTATTTGTCGTTGTCATCCGTGGGGAGGCTCTGGATACGATCCGGTACCGCCTAAAGCAATTCGTTTTATTTCGTTTCATCAAATAGATTCTCAAACGCATCATGTTGCTGTACCCTTTCGTGATCGTTTAATGAAGCAAAATCTCTCTAACCATTTGGGGTAATAGATATGCAACAATGGGCCAGGTTTGCAATTCTCGGGGCCATGTTTGTCACCGCATATTTGCTCATTTTGGCTTGGCAAAAAGATTATGGAAATGCTGCAACTGCACCGCAACAACAAGCGGCGGCTGTAAGTTCACATGAAGTATCTGCTGATTTGCCAAATGCTAAAACTGCAACAGTGGCTTCCGATGTGCCACAAGCAAATATTGCGCAGTCACAAACCACAGATGCAACTGCACCTGTGAATCAACAGCTTATTTCAGTACAAACTGACCTTTATCATCTTTGGATCAATCCAAAAGGTGGTGATATTGTTCGTATTGAATTACTCTCTCACGACAAGAGCAAAGACAGTAATCAACCATTTGTTATGCTTGAAAATGATGCCAAGCGTACTTATGTTGCTCAGTCTGGCTTAATTGGTTTGAATGGACCAGATAGCAGTCGTGGTGGTCGCCCATTATATGCTGTTGAAAAAACATCATATACTTTAGCTGATGCTAAAGGGGTACAAGATCAAAGTGGACATTCTGAGAAAGTTTTAACAGTTCCTATGGTGTTTAAGACACCAGAAGGCGTTGAAATTATTAAAACTTTTACATTTACTCAAGGTCAATATCCAATTGTTGTCAAACATCAAGTTGTTAACCGTAGCCAACAAAACTGGCAAGGTCAGATGTTTGGACAGTTGAAACGTGATAATTCGGAAGATCCAGGTAAGTCTTCTCAGGGTATTTTCACTTTAGGTACGTTCTTAGGTGGTGCATGGGGTACTCCAGATGCTCACTACAACAAACTTAAGTTTGCGAATTTCTCTGAAGAAAAACTCAATACCGAAGCTAAAGGCGGTTGGGTTGCAATGGTTCAGCACTACTTTGTAAGTGCTTGGATTCCAGGAAACCTTAAACTGACTCAAGCAAATGGTCAGCCTTATGTCGCTAAACTTGAATCTCGTCAGTCTGCGGATCATATGAATATTATTGGCTTTACTTCGCCAGTAATTAATGTTCCGGCGGGTACTTCAATGGAAGTCGATGCGAAGCTTTATTCAGGTCCAAAAGTACAATCTGAATTAAAAGATTTAGCGGTAGGTTTAAACCAGACTGTTGACTATGGTTGGTTATGGCCAATTGCGAAGTTATTGTTCCTAGGTCTTCAATTCTTCCATAGCATTGTAGGCAACTGGGGATGGTCAATTATCTTACTTACCATTATGGTGAAGATGATTTTATGGCCTTTATCTTCAAAAAGTTATCGTTCTATGGCGAAAATGCGTGTGATTGCACCAGAAATGCAACGCATGAAAGAAGAATTCGGTGAAGACCGTATGCGCTTCTCGCAAGAAATGATGGCGCTTTACAAACGTGAACAAGTTAACCCGCTTTCTGGTTGTTTACCGTTATTGCTACAAATGCCAATTTTCCTTGCTTTGTACTGGGTACTCATGGAAAGTGTGGAATTACGTCATGCACCGTGGTTAGGCTGGATTCAAGACTTGTCTGCGATGGACCCATGGTTCATCTTGCCATTAATTATGGGTGCGACAATGTTTGCTCAGCAAATGTTGAACCCGCAACCAGCTGATCCAATGCAGGCGAAAGTATTCCGCATTATGCCGATTATGTTTACGGTATTTATGTTGTTCTTCCCTGCGGGCCTTGTGTTGTACTGGATTGTGAACAACAGTATTACAATCTTACAGCAATGGTTTATTAACAAGAGTGTTGAGAAAAGTCGTATCAGTAAAGCTGAATCGGCATCTTAATCCTTGAACTTTTGCTGAATCAATCCGCTTAAGATGGTAATCTTAGGCGGATTTTTCTTTGGCTGTATTTTAGGTTTTTAGGTGAATAATATGCATAGTCAAACCACAATTGCCGCAATTGCAACGCCACCAGGGCGTGGTGGAGTGGGCGTGATTCGCTTATCGGGACCTAAGGCTTATGATATTGCTCAAAAACTGACGCAAAAAAACTTACCTGAAGCTCGGATGGCGGGTTTTCGTAAGTTTTATGATACTGATGGAAGTATCATGGATGAAGGCATTGTCTTGTGCTTTCCAAATCCACATTCTTTTACCGGTGAAGATGTTGTAGAACTTCAAGGCCACGGTGGCCCTGTCATTCAAAATGCCTTACTTGGCCGTTTATTTGAGCTTGGGGCAATTGCTGCAAAAGCTGGGGAATTCTCCATGCGAGCTTTTGAAAATGGCAAAATGGACTTGGTACAAGCTGAAGCAATTGCCGATTTGATTGATGCGACCTCTCAAGCTGCGGCTCGTTCGGCAGTCCGTTCTTTACAAGGCGCTTTTTCAACAAAAATTAATACAGTTTTAGAAAAACTGATTCATTTACGTCTGCACGTAGAAGCTGCGATTGACTTTCCAGAAGAAGAAATTGATTTTTTGGCTGATGGCAAAATTTTAGCTTTGTTGGAGGATGTTCAACAATCTGTACATGCCGTTCAAACCTCTGCACGACAAGGGCAATTACTCCGTGAAGGTCTACAGGTTGTTATTGCGGGTAAACCAAACGCGGGTAAGTCGAGTTTGTTAAATGCACTTGCTGGTGTTGAGCGTGCAATTGTGACCGATATTGCTGGTACAACTCGTGATGTTTTACATGAAAAAATTAGCTTAAATGGTTTACCAATCACCTTAACAGATACAGCAGGTCTTCGTGAAACGGGAGATGTAGTTGAGAAAGAAGGCATTCGTCGTGCAATCAAAGAAATTGAGCAGGCCGATTTGTTGTTATTGGTCTACGATTTAAATCAAGGCGATGATCCCTTAAAACTGGCTCAAGAATACTTTGCTGAACATATTGAACCGCGTCGTCTCATGTTAATTGGCAACAAATGTGATTTAACTGGTCAATCAGCCGAAATAAGCGATTATCAAGGATTCCGTCATATCACAGTTTCAGCAAAACAAGAGATGGGCGTACAAGGCCTCGTAGATGCGATTACAGCGCATGCAGGATTTCACCCTGAGGAAGATACATTTATTGCGAGAACACGTCATTTAGACGCAATGAAGCGCACTCAGCTCTATTTGGCAGAGGCACGTGAGCAACTTGTTGTATTTAACGCAGGTGAACTCGTTGCTGAATCACTACGTCTTGCTCAAAATGCTTTAGGTGAAATTACGGGTGACTTTAGTGCCGATGACCTATTAGGCAAAATCTTTGGTTCGTTCTGTATCGGAAAATAATAAAAAACTGGATGATGTAGAGTGCTATGTCATCCAGTACTTTTCTCAGCCGTATCTTTTTAAAACTTTTAAAAATTCATCTAGCTCATTTTGATCGACTTCTGCGCCTTTAAGTACGTGATGATGTAAGTGCTGTTCCATTAATTCACTCATCAAACCGTTTATTGCACCCTTTATGGCTGCAACTTGCTGCAAAATATCTATACATGAAGATTCTGGTTGTTCTATCGCATTTTCAATGCTGTTGATTTGCCCTTTTAGTCGTTTTACACGATTAACAATTTTTTTATCCTGACCAATGTGACTCATCTGTTTTCTCTTGTACAATTTAATATACTGGTAGGGAGTATATTGGGTTTAAATTTTATGCAGGATTATAGTGTATCACGTCATCATCAACATCAGTTTGATGAAGGAAATCCACTTGCACAAAAACGTATTTTGATTGCAACCATTTTAACGGCGTCCATGATGGTACTGGAAGTATTTGGTGGGTGGTTCTTCAATTCAATGGCACTACTGGCTGACGGTTGGCATATGAGTTCACATATGTTGGCCCTTGGTTTAGCCTACTTTGCCTATCGTGCAGCCCGTCATTATTCCAATGATCATCGTTTTAGCTTTGGAACTTGGAAAATTGAGATTTTAGCCGGCTATAGCAGCGCAATTTTGCTGATGGTTGTGGCTATTTTTATGGCTTTTCAGTCAGTTCAACGTTTATTTAACCCGGTTGAAATTTTTTATAATGAAGCGATTCCAATTGCAATTTTAGGTTTAGTTATTAACTTGATTTGTGCCTGGTTACTTCATGATGATGGTCACCATCACCATCACCATCACGAGCATGACCATGGGCATCATCACCATGATTTAAACCAAAAAGCTGCGTTTTTACATGTGGTTGCAGATGCAGTAACTTCTGTTTTTGCAATTGTAGCGCTTTTCGCAGGTAAATATTTTGGATGGGATTTTTTAGATGCACTTTTAGGAATTTTAGGTGCTATTTTAGTTGCAAAGTGGTCTTTTGGCTTAATAAAAGAGACAGGAAAAACCCTTCTAGATGCTGAAATGGACCATCCTGTAGTTGATGAAATTCGGGAAGTAATAGCTGAATTTCCGAAACATATGGAAATTACAGATATTCATGTCTGGAAAGTCGCAAAAGGTAAATTTTCTTGTATTTTGGCACTTGAAACTGACGATATCTCTTTAAATGCAGACCAGATTCGTGATGCTTTATCGATTCATGATGAAATTGTGCATATTTCAGTAGAAATTAATACCTTAAAACCTGTTTATGTTCCACGTGAAACATTGGCATAACTGAGTAGAAGTTTGGTTATAACTCGGTAATCGGTTCTGTTTTCTCTAACGGAACTGATTAAAATGTTCTCCTCTCCTGCCTCCGAGTCGGTTTTATGATTAAAAAATTAGGAATATTGGCGTTATTTAGTTTAACTACAAGTTTGAGTTTCGCTAATGTAGATACTGTTCGGGAAAATATTAAAAAACAATATCCTAATTTGAAAATTAGTAATATTCAGAAAACCGAAATGCCTGGACTATATAGTGCTAATCTGGACCAGCAAATTATTTATCTTGGTGAAGATGGGCAGCACATGTTTGTAGGCTCTATGATTCGGTTAAAAGACCAAAAGAACTTAACTAAAGATCTGGTTTTAGGACAGAACTCAATTGATTGGAAACAGTTGCCTTTAAAAGATGCTATTAAAACAGTCAAAGGTAATGGCCAGCATGTTTTAGCAGTATTTTCTGATCCAAACTGCCCTTATTGTAAACAGCTTGAGCCTGAACTCGACAAGCTGAAAGATGTGACTATTTACACGTTCATCTATCCTTTAAAACCTCAGTCTATTGTGGTTTCTAGACAAGTTTGGTGTGCACCGAATCAATCATATTCATGGAAAAAATTAATTGAGCAAGGTGTTAAACCAACGGTTGCGAGCTGTACAAACCCGATTGACCGTAACTTGGAATTAGGGAAAAAATTAGGTTTTAATGGCACACCTACTCTCATTTTTGCTAACGGATTTAAACTCGTCGGAGCGCGCTCTGCTGAAGAAATTCAGGCAGTTTGGAAAGAGTTAGGTTTATAAAATGACTTAAAAAAAGCACCATTCGGTGCTTTTTTAAATTAAATTTCCTACTTAGCTTTTTCGTGCAATTAGGTTATAGATAAAGAGAATAATGACGGCACCAATGACAGAAGCAATAAAGCCCGCCGCTGAATTTTCTCCATAAAGACCAAGTAAGCGACCGCCATAAGTGGCTAGAAGTGAACCTGCAATACCAATTAAAGTAGTAACAATAAAACCTGCTTTATCATCACCTGGGTGTAAAGCACGAGCGATTAAGCCAGCGAAGAAACCAACCACAATAGCAACAATAAGTGACCACATATTTGTTCTCCAGTTGTTTTTTTGATGAAGTTAATGATTTTGCTTCATATTCTATCGTGCGGTAGAGTGATCTGTTTTGTCTGTAGCAGATTGCGACTTTTTGTGTCTTTTTTGTTCAAAGCTCAGCCTTTATATAAAAAAATAGCACCTTGCGGTGCCATTTTTATAAAATTTATAGGCCAATTTCACCAATAAATGGTAAGTGACGATATTTCTGGTCGTAGTCTAAGCCATAACCAACAATAAATTTATCTTCAACTTCAAAACCTAAAAATTTAACTTCTAAATCAATTTCACGGCGAGATGGTTTACTCACTAATGTGCATAATTGAATTGAATTTGGTTCGCGAGTTTGCAACATTTCCACGACTTTGCTTAAGGTGTTGCCTGAGTCAATAATATCTTCAACCACAAGCACGTCTTTACCACGAATTTCACCATCAAGATCTTTTAAGATTTTAACGTCTCGACTTGAAGTGGTACCGCCGCCATAGCTAGACACTGTCATAAAGTCGAGTTCATGTGGTTTGGTAATCGTACGGCATAAGTCTGCCATGAAAATAACAGAACCACGAAGTAGACCAATCAGAACCAATTCTTTGTCACTATTTGCATAGTGAGAATTGATTTGCTCGCCGAGCTCTTTGACTTTTGCTTGAATTTCTTCGGTTGAAATCATGATGCTCATTGCAACAGTCATGGCAGATTCCTACAAGATATAAAAGAAAAAATAAAAAAGGTGTTGACCAGCAACACCTCGAAAATCTGAGTTAATGGTAAAATTTTAAAGCAAAATGACGTTTCATGCACCCTTTGATGGCTGTGAAATTTTATCATTTTGCGGAATATGTCGATCACGTTTTAACGCAATAGCACATATTCCAAATAATAACAAAAACTTAACAATGCCTTTTTTATTTGGCTGTTTCTTTTTGATAAGCACGGTTTCCATAAATATAAGTCGCCTCAATATTACGGTCATCACCTAAAGTGAATAATGCAAACAGTGAATCTTCAACAGACTTAGATTTAGACTGGCGAAGTTCCTGTAATGCTGTTGGCTTTAAGTTTAGTACCACAAAGTCTGCTTCTTTACCGACGTTGAAGTTACCTAACTGATCCTGCAAATCGAGTGCTTTTGCTCCGCCTAGGGTTGCATGATAAAGCGCTTCATAAGCTGAGAGTTTATCACTTTGTAACTGCTGAACCTTATAAGCCTCGTTAACAGTTTGCAGTAAGCTAAACGATGTACCAGCCCCAATATCTGTCCCTAAGCCTACTTTCACTTGTTTTTCCCAAGTTTTTTTCAATGGAAATAAACCACTGCCTAAGAACAAGTTTGAAGTTGGGCAAAATGCGATAGCCGATTGTGTATCATGCATACATTGCCATTCTTCATCTTCTAAGTGAACGCAATGCGCAAACACAGAACGCTTACCAGTCAGGCCATAATGTTGATAAACATCTAAATAGCCTGCTTGTTCCGGGAATAAAGATTTCACCCAAGCAATTTCATCTTTGTTTTCACTTAAATGCGTATGGACATACACATCCGGAAATTCTTGTTTTAACTGCCCTGCTCTTTCTAATTGCTCAGGTGTAGAAGTCGGCGCAAATCGTGGCGTAATTGCATACAGAGCACGGCCTTTACCATGCCATTTTTCAATGAGCGCTTTAGTGTCGCTGTAAGCCGTTTCTGGCGTGTCACACAACGCTTCTGGAGCATTACGGTCCATAAGTACCTTGCCGGCAATTAAACGCATCTGAACGCGCTCTGCGGCTTCAAATAAGGCATCAACAGACTCGGGATGAACTGTACAGAAAACGAGGGCCGTGGTTGTCCCATGTTTTAAGAGTTCCTGAACAAAGAACTGGGCAATTTCGCTTGCATATGTTTTGTCTTGAAACTGGATTTCAGTTGGGAAAGTATAAGTATTAAGCCAGCTTAAAAGTTGTTCGCCGTAAGCTCCCACCATTTCGGTTTGCGGAAAGTGAATATGGGTATCAATAAGGCCGGGTACAATCAATTGTTCTGGATAATGTTGAACCTCAACTCCAGCAGGTAGATGCTGTTGAGCATCTTCCCATGCACCAAACCATTTGATCTTTCCGTGTTCACTAATCAATACACCATCTTCCAAATAACGTACTTGATTTGGAATATCAGTTGGCTCAGAGACAGTTTGTTGAATATCTAAAAAACGACCACGCACAACGGTGGTATTTGCGATCAATGACATGGAAAGCCTATATATTTTCACTTTTTTCGATTGATTGTACCCCAGTTAGCCAAGATTTAAACGGTATAACGTTTACTTAGTCCCCATTCAGCCAAAATCCGTCGATAAGTCGTTGATGAACGGTCTGCTTCAAAATGTGCTTCCATCATTAGATCAAGCGGTAGTTCTTCTGGTTTTTGTGATTCGACCATGTCTTGGTCTTCGGCAAAAATTTGCGCATTAAATGCATATACTTTTTCTAAATCACCTGTTTGGTCAAAGTTACGTGTGAGTGGAACAAATAAGCGGGTTTTATTACTTGAGATAGGACAACAGGCATTTAAAATTTTTAAGATCCCACCTTCTGGAAAATCGACAGTAAGCACGGCAGAAAATGGCGGATAAACCTCAAAAGTACGCTTCCATAAAAAGCCTTCTGGTTCGAGATGTTTCAGTTCATGCGGATAATTACTGACATTGCTGATATAGACCGTTTTTAAGCCATAGTTAGTACGTTCAGTGTGATATTTTGGGACGATGGGATTATCACGATTCGCAAAGGCGTTGTGATGCACCCATGCAAAATGAGCGACATCAATAAACCCTTCAAGCTGACGACCACTAGAACCACCAATATCCACAAAAGGTGGCAAAATCGCTTGATGCTCTGCATCATCCCAAGTATCTAATACAGGAATATTGGCTTTAGCAATATCACGACCATGAATACTGGTCCAAATGAGGCCATATCTTTGCACAACCGGAAATTTGGTCAGAGAAAAACGATCAGAAATTTTAGTTAGTTCGGGCTGAGCTGGTATTTGAGTACATTTCCCTTCAGTGTTATAGCGTAGACCGTGATAAGGACAAACAATCTCCTCACCATCGACCCAACCTTTGGTTAAAGGCACGCCACGATGTGGGCAAATATCTCGAACCAGATGAATTTCTCCACTTTCTGTTTTGTATAACGCCATATTGACGTCTAGTAGCTTGACTCGTTGAGGTGCAGTAGAGACATCTTGAATACGCGCAACCGGATACCAATGGCTCGATAAAATTTCCCAATCTTTTGCTTCAAAACTGCTGTTACACGGCATGGCAAGGGGAGTTAAAGTTGGAATCGCATTCATGGCATCACTCCTTAAAAAAATCAGGGCTCTCGCGAGCCCTTAAAATCTAGGCTTTTTTCTTTTTAGGAGATGCAAAGAGCTTGCCAATATTGAATTTTAAGAAAGTAAACTAGAATAAAAAATTTAAAATACATAGAGTTAAATCATTATATTTTTGAATTTTTGTTCTAATTTAGCTTTAAAAGCGAACATTGATTATTCGCTATATATTTAAAATGCACTGATTGACTGCGTCGAAGGCACAATAAAAAAGCACCTAAACAGTGCTTTTTTAAATCTCTATTCGCTTATTACTCGACAAAATAATGTGCTGCAAAGTGGGCATCATTACCAATGATGTCATAACAATCTTCACGAATAGACATGCCTGCACATTGATGTCCAACCATCCATAAACCAAGAGTAGGTAGTTGTCCTGAAAATAATGGGGTATCTACCCATTTCTGTACGACATAACCATATTTGTCATATTCATCAAAATAAAAGCTACCAGAAGCCGCGCCTTGGTCATGGCCGTCTTGTAAAACCCGAATATTGGCCCCTTCCCTTGCTAAAATCGGCTTTTTCACCCATTTACCGGACAAAGCTTGTTGCGGGTCATAGGTATGGGTTTCAACCAATAATGGATGGTTTGGATAACGCTTCCAAAGCTCAACCAAAATCGCTTTATTTGAAAGTAACATTTTCCAGCAAGGTTCAATCCACTGTGTTTGTGGGTGGATATATTGAGAAAATGCTTCTTCCCAGATCCATTCCCATGGATAAAGTTTAAATATGTTCTGAATGGGCTGATTATGGAGATCAACAAAATCTTGCCCGTTCCAACCTATGTTCTCCATAGAAAGCTCGGAAACTTGTAGATGAGCTTGGTAAGCGGTATCCATCAAATACTCTAGATTGCCCCAGTCTTCCCTTCCAGCTTCCTGACAGGCAGCAAAATGCACATGGCTACCACGCGGTAAAATTGTCTTCCAGTGTTTAATCAGATCTTCATGAATGCTATTGAACTGGTCTCGGTTTGCAATGCCCGAGACTTGTTCTATCCACAGCCACTGTGCGACAGAAGCTTCAAGTAAGCCAGTCGGTGTGTCGGCGTTATATTCCAGCATTTTGATATTTCGCCCATCGTAAGCGAAATCAAAGCGGCCATACAGCATGGGAGCATTTTGTTTCCATGAGTGTTCAATATGGCTTATGGCTGTTTCTGGAATTTGAAAGTAAGCTGGATAGTCCCCGCGTTGAATGAGATCTCCTACTATCGATAAACACATCTGATGTAGTTCATTTGCCGCATCTTCAAGTTGTTCAATCTGTTTAAGGGTAAACTCATACGCAACCCCTTCAGACCAGTAAATTGAGCCATCGAGAGAAGGTAAATTAAAATAATCAAAACCAATATTTTGATGTTCCACTTGCCAGTCTGGACGTGGAGTAAATATTTTTCTTTTCATATTAAGTGAATGCCTAAAGACTTAGCCGCCGAAAGAGAAACCGCTACGACCAAACCCCCCACGTATTGGGGATGAAGAAGACGCGCTTTTCGCCGTACTTGAAATAATGGGGCGACCTACACTCAAATTGCTGTAAGGATGTAAGGTATTTCCGTGATAAGAAACTTCCCGATTATTTTGATAATACGCAGGCCCTAAATAGCGGCTTCCAACATAGCTAGACCCATGTCCACTTGAGCTATTTTCTTGTTTACATGTTTCATTATTCCAGTCGCGAGCACAGTCATATTGGTTGTTATATACGTCTTGTACTAAAGGACCATCATTATGGCTACATGCCGTGAGTAATAACGGGACAACGACAAGATTAATTTTTTTAGAACGCATGAGACTCCACACATTTTAATAAATATATTCGGCATAAAATACCGATTAGCTGTTATCTATTATGTTTCTGATTAGGAAAGATAAATTTTAGGTTGGCATATGATATTGATCTGTTTTTTTAAAGTACAGTCTCTTTTGAAGATTTAGATAACAAGGCATCTTACATGTAGATGCCTTGTTGTGATGAATTAAGACTGCAATTGCTTTTTGTTGTGTCGTAAAGAGAGGTAAGCAGTGATTGCTAACACTATGACGATAAAGCTTAATGAGATCCAGATTGGCATGTGGAATACATCAAGCAACAACATTTTTGCACCAATGAACAATAAGATAATGCCTAAGCCGTATGGCAAGTAATGCAATTTAGTCGCAGCGCCAGCAAGTAAAAAGAACATTGCGCGTAAACCTAAAATTGCCATTAAGTTCGCCGTTAAAACAATAAACGGGTCGCTAGTTACCGCGAAAATAGCAGGAATAGAATCTACTGCGAAAATCACGTCTGAAGCTTCAACCAAAATCAAAACTAGAAATAACGGTGTTGCCCATAATAAACCGTTTTGGCGTACAAAAAATTTGTCACCTTCAAGCTGTGGCGTAATACGCATATGGTTACGTAACCATTTTAAAAGCTTGATATCTTCAATATTGGTTTCTTCTTCTTGGCCTTTTAAGAACTTAAAACCTGTATATACCAAGAACGCGCCGAAGATATAAAGTACCCAAGAAAACTCTTGAACGAACCATGCACCAATAAAAATAAAGAGGGTACGCAATACGATTGCGCCCAATACGCCGTAGAGCAAAATTTTACGTTGTAGCGCAGCCGGTATAGCAAACGCTGCGAAAATCATTAACCAGACGAAAACGTTGTCAATTGCGAGGGACTTTTCGAGTAAGTAACCTGCAAAGTATTCCATGGTTTTTTGGTTTGCTAAGGTCACCCCAACTGTTTGTTGTAGGTAAAGCCATAAACCACCACCAAATAAAGCTGCAACGCTTACCCACGCCACGCTCCAGTAAGCAGCTTGCTTAATTGAAACATCTTGACCTTGTTTTTGCTTAAAGCCCAAGAAGTCAATCAGAAGCATCACAATGACTATGCCAAAGAATGCTACGTACAGCCATAAATTGCCGATTGTTTCCATAAATCCTCCATACATCCGGCAATTGGGCATAAAAAAACCTCGACCAGTTGCCAGATGAATTAAACATCTGTATCAACATGATCAAGGTCTTGCCTACACCATGAATTTCACGATGCTCAGATACCGACTTTTTAATAAAAGTGTATTGACGATATCTGACACATAACATTGCTGTTATGTTTGGAGGAGGCTACTCCCCTTGTCAAACTAAATTCTGTTTTGGATAAAACATATCCAAGTCCACATAGAATGGCAGATTTTTTTGTATTACGCAACTGAACTTCATGTGGTGGTTTTACTACATAAAAGCTCTAGAGGTTATTTAATCAAACCACGGTCTAAAAGCGGTTTGCATATAATCTGGTAAAGGTGAATAAAGAATGCTGTTAAAGGCGTACCATAAACATTCCAGAAGTAATAACCGGCTGTGTTGACTAGTAACGCGACAATAAAAGCACCCAACATATCTAAAGGGAAATGCACACCTAAATAAATACGTGACCACGCCACCACAAATGACAAAAATAAAAGAATAATTCCAATTATTTTGCGCTGAGCAAACAAATAAGACAGGGCAATGGTGCTAAAAATTAGCATATGATTACTTGGAAAAGACGCTGTTGGCGCATGTTCAATAAAGGTGGTGCCCACACCCATCACAAACGGTCTTGGGTGATGGTAAAACAGAGAAATAACGTAACCGACTAAAAGCGATACACAGGTTAGAAAGACAGATTTAATGACCCTATTTTTTAAATCTTGATCGCCATAAAACCATAAAAAAGTAAGTATGAATAAAAGAATATAGAGGAGATCATTAGCAAAAAAGATAGCAAGACGAATGATAAATTGACTCGCATCCTGAGCCCCATTAATGACATGGAATAAGCTAAGGTTGAGTGTTTCTAAAGACATTCATATTCCAAACAAGAACAAAAACGTGAGCTATGATAAAGAATTAAGCTTAAGGTCTTGATAAAGAATTGTCACAAAAATGAAATATAGTTTATTTGTGAGTAAATAATAGACAGTAAGGCTAGATAATTTTTAATGCGTGTTCGGAGCGTTAATATTAAAGTGTTAACGTGTTGGCACTTTATTCGAGAACGTTATTTTATGACTACTCAAGAAAAACAGAAAAAATTAAGTTTGAGGCCCCTATCTCCAAGAGATCCAGAACAGCCGCATAGAGCAGCAACTCCCCTCGAATTATTATTCGATTTAATTTTTGTGGTCGCGATTGCAACAGCGGGTCAGCAGCTACATCATGCAATTATTGAAAATCATCTATGGCATGCATTACCAAGTTATCTGATGGTATTTTTTGCGCTGTGGTGGGCATGGATGAATTTTTCATGGTTTGCTTCGGCTTACGATAATGACGATGCATTGTATCGGTGTCTTACCTTTGTACAGATTGTAGGGTCATTAGTCATGGCCGCAGGTATTCCTGATGTGTTCCATAGTCAGGATTTTGACATCATTATTGTCGGCTATGTGATTATGCGTTTGGCTTTAGTCACCCAGTGGCTAAGAGCCGCAAAACATGACCCTGAACGGCGAATTACGGCGTATCGTTATGCCGTAGGTATCGTATTGGTACAAATTGGTTGGCTTGTTGCTAACTTTGCTCATGCCCTTTCAATTCCTTTATTTTTACTTCTGGTTGTGGTCGAGTTATTTGTTCCTATCTATGCAGAAAAATATTCGCCTACGCCGTGGCATCCTCACCATATTGTAGAGCGCTATGCCCTTCTTACTATTATCGTTTTAGGGGAATCCATCGTAGGTAGCTTTAATGCCATTCGTGATGCGCTTGCGGCTCAATCTATTAATATTCCGGCTGTTTTTTTAATGATTGGCGGATTAATGTTGATGTTTGCAATGTGGTGGGCTTACTTTGACCGCAGTGAACAGCATCATCATGTTAAAGGTGTACGTCCGTTTGTTTGGGGATATGGCCATTATTTTGTTTTTGTGAGTGTTGCTGCCGTAGGTGCTGCCCTTGCTGCTGCTGTGGATGTTACCACCCACCATGCCCATATTTCTGATTTATACATGGGTGTAATTGTCGCGGTGAGTGTGGTGCTTTATACCAGCTGCATATGGATACTTTACGAGTTTCAGTGCTTATCTGGAATTACTAAATGGTTTTATCCTATTACTGCACTCATTATTTTATGTATTCCGTTTATTTGTAATAACGTGGGATATAGCGTGTTTGCGATGGGTATTGTCTATACGTTACGTTTATTCATCTCGAATAAATTTATGGAAAATATAGAGCCAAAACAGGTTTAAAAAATAATTAAACTAAAAAACGGGTTTCAATTTGAAACCCGTTTTTTATTGAATCATCTGGAGCGAAAGTTAAGCAGCTTTTGCTTTTAATGCGCTCATAAGTTTTTGATGTAAGCCACCAAAACCACCATTCGACATAATTACAACGGCATCACCCTCACCTGCTTCATTGACAATACGGTCAATAATTTCATCAAGTGAACGGCTGACTTGGGCATGGTTAGTCGCAGCTTCAATCACAGGTTGTAAATCCCAATCTAGGCCTTCTGGCTGATACCAGATCACTTCGTCTGCTAAACGTGCAGAATGTGCCAAGCCATCTTTATGGCTACCCATGCGCATGGTATTTGAACGTGGCTCAATAATGGCCCATAAACGACGTTCGCCTAAACGTTTACGTGCGCCATCTAAAGTCGTGTCGATTGCTGTGGGATGGTGAGCGAAGTCATCATAAACCTCAATACCATTGATCGTGCCGAGTAACTCCATACGGCGTTTTACACCGCCAAAGTTAGACAAAGCTTCACATGCCTTTTCAAGCGAAACGCCTACATGCTGAGCGGCTGCAATCGTTGCCAATGCATTCGCTACGCTATGTTGCCCTGTCATGCTCCATTTCACTTCGCCAACAATATTGCCATTTTCGAGTAATTTAAAATGGCTGCCATCAATTGAAATTAATTCGGCAGACAAAGCCGCTTTTTCATTTGCTTCTAAACTTGTACGAATCACTGGTGTCCAGCAGCCCATTTCAAGTACTTCATCAATATGAGTTTCGGTAATTGGCGCAATAATACGGCCTTCACTTGGAATAGTACGAACCAGATGATGGAATTGCTTTTGAATCGCTGCCAGGTCATCAAAAATATCGGCATGGTCAAATTCAAGGTTATTTAAAATCGCCGTTTTTGGATGATAATGAACAAACTTAGAACGTTTATCGAAGAAAGCTGAGTCATATTCGTCGGCTTCAACCACAAAGTATTTGCCACCGCCTAAACGAGCGCTTTCACTAAAACCAAGTGGAACACCGCCAATTAAAAAGCCCGGGTTTAAACCCGCCTGATCAAGTACCCAAGCAAGCATGGTTGTCGTAGTTGTTTTCCCGTGAGTACCCGCCACACCAAGCACATGTTTACCTTGTAAAACGTGATCAGCAAGGAACTGTGGACCAGAAATATATGGCAGACCTTCATTTAGCATGTATTCGACAGCATCTATACCACGTTTCATGGCATTGCCGACAATAACCAAGTCCGGATGAGGCTGTAAATGGCTACGGTCATAGCCCTGCATGAGTTCAATACCTGCATTTTCTAACTGGGTAGACATTGGCGGGTAAACGTTTGAATCGGAACCTGTTACCTTATGTCCTAAATCACGAGCTAAAAGTGCTAAAGAGCCCATAAAAGTGCCACAAATACCCAAGATATGCAGATGCATTGCTCGCCTTCTCCACTGCTTTTGTACACAGTATTAATGTGAATTACTGTGTTTTCATTATTGATAAATTTGCCAGCAACGATAGCAAGGCTCAACTGGAAAAGATAGTCAAAATTCGTTGTTGTTCTATGTGTTTGAGGCGTTCATAAAAGTACAGCTTTATTTTTTAGATTTAAGCTGAATTATAGTTTTATCTTTTATAATATTTTCGATCCATATTAATACTTACATCATCGTGATGATGAAGGATGTGCCTTTGAGCCCAACGGTTTTAGCTTTCGTTCTGTTAATTATTTCTAACTGTTTTATGACACTTGCATGGTATGGGCATCTTAAGTTTTTGCACCACGCACCATTCTGGCAAGCGATTTTATTTGGTTGGACTATTGCCCTGCTTGAATATAGTTTTATGATTCCGGCAACTCGACTCTTGAGTGACCAAGGTTGGACTTTGGGTGAAATGAAAATTACCCAAGAAGTTGTCACGCTTATTGTATTTGTTCCATTTATGGTGTTGCTATTTAAGCAGCCGTTCAAGCTAGACTATGTTTGGGCTATGTTATGCTTGTTTGGTTGTGTCTATTTTGTATTTAGAAGCCAGTAAAATTATATGAAATTGGGTTTTCAGACAGATCGTTGTTAAATCCATCGGAATCATGCTTTTTCCACATAAACTTGGGCTTTGGGGTGAGTGAAAAAACAGCTATAATATTGGCCTCATCTTTTTCTCTCATGCTTGGCTTGGTACAAGTCGAGTTTTTACCATTTTTACGCTTTGGAAATGCCAATGAACGCGGTCGCAACAGATACCCAACCTTTAGTCGGAATTATCATGGGTTCCCAGTCCGATTGGGCAACGCTTGAACATACTGCCAATATGCTTAAACAACTTGGTGTCCCATTTGAAGCGGAAGTGGTATCTGCTCACCGTACTCCGGACCGTTTGTTTGAATATGCAGAAACTGCGCGTGATCGTGGTATTCAAGTGATTATTGCAGGCGCTGGTGGAGCTGCGCATTTACCAGGTATGTGTGCGGCAAAAACTGATTTACCTGTATTGGGTGTACCAGTTAAATCATCAATTTTAAATGGCGTAGATTCATTACTTTCAATTGTACAAATGCCAGCAGGTATCGCTGTAGGTACTTTGGCAATTGGTCCGGCTGGTGCGACCAATGCTGCGATTATGGCTGCTCAAATCTTAGGTTTAACTCGTCCTGAAATTGCAAAAAATGTTGCAGATTTCCGTGCTGCACAAACTGATAAAGTTGCAAACAACAATATTCCGGGACAGGTTTAAGAGGCTGAAATGGATAAAACTATCGGTATTTTTGGTGGTGGGCAATTGGGCCGTATGATGGCGCAAGCAGCTTTACCATTAAATATTCAATGTACTTTTTTTGAAGCAAATACAGATTGTCCAGCAGGTGTTTTAGGCCAAGTTTTTTCTAGTCAAGATGAACAAGGTTTAAAGCAGTTTATTGAAAGTGCTGATGTTTTTAGTCTTGAGTTTGAAAATACACCTGTTGCAGATGTAGATGTGTTAACACAAACTAAAACACTGCACCCTCCCCGTATTGCTTTAGCAACTGCGCAAAATCGTTTGTCAGAAAAAGCATTGTTTGATGAACTTGAGATTCCTGTTGCGCCGTATCGTGCTGTAGATAGTCTAGAAAGCTTGAAAAAAGCTGTTGCTGAGCTTGGTTTGCCGATTGTACTTAAGACTGCAACTGGCGGATATGATGGCAAAGGTCAGTTTGTACTTCGTTCCGAAGACCAAATTGATACAGCTTGGGCAGAGCTTGGTCCTGCAAAAAGTTTAGTGGCTGAAAGCTTTGTGAAATTTTCTCGCGAAGTTTCGATTATTGCAGTACGTGGTCAAAATGGTGAAGTAAAAACTTGGCCATTGGCTGAAAACCACCATCACAACGGTATTTTGTCTCACTCAATCGTACCTGCACCGAATAGTGAAGCTCTACAACCTATTGCTCAAGACTACATTACGCGTTTGTTAAATCATCTCAACTATGTAGGTGTACTAACTCTCGAGCTATTTGTGACAGAACAAGGCTTATGCGCGAATGAGATGGCACCGCGTGTGCATAACTCAGGCCACTGGTCAATTGAAGGCGCGGTTTGTTCTCAGTTTGAAAACCATATTCGAGCTGTTGCAGGATTACCATTAGGCTCAACAGAAGTTATTCGCCCAACGGTTATGATCAATATTATTGGTCAACATCCTAAAACTGAGGATGTTTTGGCACTGAATGGCGCTCATCTGCACCTTTATAATAAATCGGAACGTGCGGGCCGTAAGTTAGGTCACATTACGTTAATGCCTGTGGATAGTAATGAATTGACGAATTTATGCCGTCAGTTAGCGAAAATTTTGCCAGAACCACTCGCTTTAACAGATGATATGATCATTTAAATAAGTTAAATTTTCTAAAAAGCGATCTTCGGATCGCTTTTTTTGTCTTTTAAATTTAAAAAATATTAAAATCCTGTTATTTGCTCACTGTGGATAACTTTTGTTGAGCTTTTGAATTTAAAAATGAAATAAGTTGTTTTGAGAGTTTTTGAATTTAAAATAAGTTATCCCCAATACTTAAAGTTTGAATTTAAATCTGGTACTCCAGCTTGTGTTTGTTTTGAATTTAAAAAGATGCATGTTGTCTAAGTGATATTTTGAATTCAAAACTGCGCCTGACTTTTAAATTTAAAACGTATATTCATGAGTAGCCAAGGGTTTGTACTTCACAAGAGTTATGAAAAGCATAAAGAATATAGTGTGTAAGGCGCTTTAGGTGTGTGGTTTTATGAGTTATCCACAAGTGGATGGGGCATGGATTTTTAAATTTAAAATGAACTTTTTGAATTTAAATTAGAGGGCGGATTTTGAATTTAAAAATTAATTCATCTTGTGAGGAAAGTTTTAAATTCAAAAATAGAGGGGAGATTTGAATTTAAAATTCTGGAAATGAATTTAAAGAAGTAATTATGAATTCAAATTTACGATTTCTCTCTGAAAAATTTGAGTCCATAATGGTATGGTACTTACAAATTTAAATTTAAAAATTGAACTAGGATAATATGCGACGTTTTTCTTGTATTGTTGGGTCTGTATTTTTGGCGATGACCCAGGCTCAAGCAGAGCTGGTAATTAATGGTTCTACAATATCTAGTAATGCGACTGTTCCAGTAACGAATAGTGATACTTATACGCCTAATAATAATTTCCAGAGTTGTTTGGCAAATTTACGTTCACAGGCTATTGCTGCTGGTGTTTCAGGTAGCACTTATGATCGCTATACGCAAAATTTAACACCAGATTACTCGGTGATTGATAAGTTAAATTACCAACCAGAGTTTTCGACACCGATTTGGGATTATTTGTCTGGTCTGGTAGATGAAGAACGTGTTGCACTTGGAAAACAAAAACTTGCACAACACCGTGATGTTTTAAATCGTGCTTCTCAAGTGTATGGTGTGCCTGCGGAAACCATTGTGGCAGTATGGGGCGTTGAAAGTAATTTTGGTGATATCTCTGGAAAATATCCTTTATTACAAGCGCTTGGAACTTTAAGTTGTGAAGGGCGCCGGCAAAGTTATTTTCGTACCGAGTTTTTTGCCACAATGCGTATTTTACAGCGTGGTGACTTAACTGAAGATCAACTTAAAGGTTCGTGGGCAGGAGCATTTGGTCATACTCAATTTATGCCATCAACTTATGAACGCTTAGCGGTTGATTTTGATGGAGATGGCCGACGCGATTTAGTATCGAGTACTGCAGATGCATTGGCATCAACGGCTAATTTCTTGAATAAAGCAGGTTGGCAGACGGGTATGCCTTGGGGCTTTGAAGTTCAAATTCCAGCAGGCATGTCAATTGATGGAGAAGGACGACGCTCGAAAAAACCATTAAGCAGTTGGAGTGCGCGAGGAGTAACACGGATTGATGGTTCGCCACTAATACAAGGTCCTTTGTCTGGTAGTACGCCAGCCGGTTTAATGGCTCCAGCAGGACCAAGTGGACCAGTATTTTTAGTATTTAAGAATTTTGATGCTATTTATAGTTACAACGCTGCGGAAAGTTACGGGCTAGCAATTGCACATTTGTCTGATCGCTTAAGAGGAGCAGGTCCATTTGTTAGCTCTTGGCCAACTGATGATCCTGGTACTTCACGTGCAGAGCGTCGCGAAATTCAGCAATTTTTGATTAATCGTGGTTATGATATTGGTGCTGTTGATGGATTGATTGGCGATAAAACCCGTGTTGCTATTCGTCAGGAGCAAACCCGTTTAGGTTTAAATCCAACAGGACGGGCAGGGCAACAAATTTTACGTGCATTCCGCCAAGAACAAGCACGAAAAATGATGCAATAAAATATTCAATAAAAAAGGTCTGCATATGCAGACCTTTTTTATTGAACAGCTAAACTATAGATTGATCTAGCTTAACTGCTTCCAATATATCAAAAATAACTGAGGTAACATCTTGGCTTAAATCACGGTCATTAAAGATTTCATAAGCAGTAATTGTGACATCAGTATCACTTGGTAGCTGCTTTTGTTCTTCTTCAATTAGGTGCTCGATAGGCAATAATGTCTGCTTAACTTCCAGATGTAAAATATCTTTATATTCAATATTTTCATCTTCAAGCTCAATTTCTTGCTCATTGAAGTAAGGTAATAAAATAGAATGAAGGTAAGGTTTAAGTTCAATAATATCAAATAGTTCGATATCTCGAGTTTGCTCAATCGTACTAATGTGATCATTTACTTCAATCAGGATATGATAATAACTCATCTTGATCTCCATTCTATTTTAGACGGCTCTTACAACCACAATAACATGACTTTGACATGAATTTCGATGTATCTATTTATAAAATAGATACATCGTATGAGTTCAGTATCTAATTATTGAGGTAAAGCGCTTAATAGATCACGATCAGCATCAGTTAAAATATTACTTTTTTTATCGCTATCTTTTCGAACTGAGTACATTAAAGCACCCGGTTGATCACTATGTTTTAAGCCAAGTGCATGGCCTAATTCATGAGCAATTGTTAAACGTAAATCATCAATAGAACTATATTCATAGATCATGATTTGTTTACCGTTATAAATACCTTTCTTAAATACATCAGCTTGGGCATTTTGCTTAAACTGATTTAATGATTGATTGAATTCATCATTAATCTGGTTAAAGTGAGTAACCTTTTTATTTAAGTCTGCAGCTTGCTGATTATAAGCAGCGATATCTTTCTTTAAAGCAACTGTCTGTTTCTGTAAATCTTTCTGAGTTTTCGAAAGTGATTTTGCAGTGTATTCAGGAGCTAATTTTCCTTCCTTAAACTGCATCATCTGTTGATCAAAATTCTTCAATTTTTCATTTAAGATCTGTTTTTTATTTTCAAGATCCGATTGAGTTTGACTTAAATTTTGCTTCAACTGTTTAATTTGTTGTTGCTCATCAATTACACGTTGTTGGTCTTGTTTGAACTGAGAAGCGATTTTTTGACGCTCTGCTGAACGATTTTGGCTGTCATCGTATACAAGACGAATTTCTAACTTTGCATTTGGGTCATAAGTAAAGTAATTTTTACCTGTACCTTCTTTCCAAATATCAGCAGCTTGCTGTGTAATCTGGATCAATTGCTCTTGACTTAAACCAAAACGAGGGTCAACTTCAGCAATTTTATATGTCAAATGTTGAACATTTTTTTGCTGAACTTGGGTGTGTAGGGGAGTCGCAAGATTAGCATTAGCCTGAAAATTAGAAAAAGCAAAGGCCATGCCTAATAACAAAGAAGTTAAACGCATAATCAAAGGGGGGAGATTTGAAAAAAAACGTATTATAAGAATATAAAATGAAAAATCAATCAAAAAATATACAATTTCGACAAAATAATGAGACTTGTGTCTCATTATTTTTTACCAAATGCCAAATTATTTTTTAGTAAAAATTGAATAGTTTTTATTTTATTTAGTTTATTTAATCAGTTAGTTTTAATGATTTTCGTCATTTGAACCATATAATGTAGCCAATAGATCTAAATCTGAATTTGTTAATTTGAAGTTATGAATATCCTGCTCTCTTAAAAGAGGGTACATCAAAGATTTAGGATCATCGGTGTGTTTTAAACCTAATGCATGTCCAAACTCATGAGCAAGTGTTAGGCGCAGATCATCGAATGAAGTAAAGCCATAAATCTGAATTTGGTTTTGACTAAACAAGCCTTTATGAAAAGTTTTTGAGCCAGAAGTCGTGCTCAAATTAAATTTCTCAATAGATTGATTAAGCAAGCTTTGTTGTTGATTTATTTGCTTAATTTGTCTATTAAGCATTTCTATTTTATTGCTATGTTGAGAAAACTTTGTTTGTAATTCTAACGAAAGCTGGCTTAACTCAGCTTGGCGTTTGTTTAAACTGCTTTGAGTAAATTGCCTATAGTTTCCTTGATTAAAAAGAGATACATCTTTTTGATATAGTTCGAATTTATACTTGAGATTCTCTTTTTCTTTATTCAAAAGAGAGGTTTCCTGATCAATTTGTTGTTTAAATAAAAGAATAGCTTTATTTTTCTCTCTCCATTCTTCCTGCTGCTTTAATAGCTCATTTATACTATTTTTTCTTTCATTTTGAGTAGCTTGTTGATTGTCCAATACTAAATTAATAGTAAGCTCTGCTTGAGAATCATAAATAAAATAGGTTTTTCCAGTTTCTTTTTGCCAAATTTCAGCTGCTTCTTTACCAATTTGAATAAATTGTTCTTTCGTTAATTCAAAACATGGATCTATATAATCAACCCTATATTTTAAAGGCTGATTAAAAGAAATATTTGATAAATTGCTTTGAGCAAAAACAGCTACCTGTAAGCTTATACTGAAGTATAAACTTATTCCCCACCATAGAAATTTTTTCATGGCAAAAATAAAAATATAAATAAATTCTTATTGTTAGGATGTAATCCTTATTCGTCAAAGTGATAAAAATGACCAGAGATAGCGATTGTTTTGTGAACTTGCTAAAGAAAGAGAATAAATAAATACATGTGTTTGGCATTAATGGAAAAATTAATGGATTTCATAACAGTGATTTTAATTTTTTAAAATATCTATAAATAATAAATAGTTAATTTTTATAATTGACTATTATGCCTATTAAGTTCATGGAAATATATAAAAATATTATTGTTACTTTTTGTAAATAATAAAAAACCGCGCCTTCGCGCGGTCTTTTTTAAAGAGACAAATTATTTTTTGTCATCTTTTACTTCAGTGAACTCAGCATCTACAACGCCATCGTCTGCTTTTTGTTGACCAGCATCACCACCTTGGAATGCATTTGGGTCGAAACCTTCAGCACCGCCAGCTTGTTGCGCTTGTTCATAAGCACGTTGAGTGATCGGCATTAAGATGTTTTGTAAAGCTTCTGTTTTCGCTTTGATTGCTTCAACATCATTTTCTTTTGTTGCTGCTTCAAGTTCAGAAACTGCTGTATTTACCGCTGTTTTTTCATCTTCAGTTACTTTGTCACCAAGATCTTTAACAGCTTTGTTTGAGCTTGAAATTAATGCATCAGCTTCGTTACGAGCTTTTGCAAGTTCTTCAAACTTACGGTCTTCTTCAGCATTTGCTTCTGCATCTTTAATCATCGCTTCGATTTCAGCATCAGATAAACCTGAGTTTGCCTTAATCTGGATCGATTGCTCTTTACCAGTGCTCTTGTCTTTTGCAGACACTTTCAAGATACCGTCAGCGTTAATATCGAAAGATACTTCAATTTGTGGCACACCACGTGGAGCAGGTGGGATGTCACCTAACTGGAAGTTACCCAACAATTTGTTTTGTTGAGCCATCTTACGTTCACCTTGGTAAACTGAAATATCTACCGCTGGTTGGTTATCAGCAGCAGTAGAGAACACTTGTGATTTCTTCGCAGGAATCGTTGTGTTTTTCTCAATAATTGGTGTTAATACACCACCCATTGTTTCAATACCTAAAGTTAAAGGTGTTACGTCAAGAAGCAATACGTCGTTCTTGTCACCAGACAATACAGCACCTTGAATTGCAGCACCGATTGCAACTGCTTCGTCAGGGTTCACGTCTTTACGTGGCTCTCTACCGAAGAATTCTTGTACTTTTTGTTGTACAAGTGGCATACGAGACTGACCACCAACTAAGATGACGTCAGAGATGTCAGAAGTCGAAAGACCAGCATCTTTAAGTGCAATCTTACAAGGTTCAATAGTACGAGCAACTAAATCAGCAACTAAACCTTCAAGTTTTGCACGAGTTACGTTGATCACTAAGTGTTTAGGACCAGTCGCATCAGCAGTGATGTATGGAAGGTTGATTTCAGTTGCATTCGAAGAAGAAAGCTCGATTTTTGCTTTTTCAGCAGCTTCTTTCAAACGTTGTAACGCAAGTGGATCGTTTTTCAAGTTTACGTTTTGTTCTTTCTTGAATTCTTCAACCAAGTATTCAATTAACGCGTTATCGAAGTCTTCACCACCAAGGAAAGTATCACCGTTAGTTGATAACACTTCAATTTGTTGGTCGCCATCAAGGTCCGCGATTTCAATGATAGATACGTCGAATGTACCACCACCTAAGTCGTAAACTGCAACTTTACGGTCGCCTTCTTTTTTGTCCATACCGAACGCAAGTGCAGCAGCAGTTGGTTCGTTAATGATACGTTTAACATCTAAACCAGCGATTTTACCCGCATCTTTAGTTGCTTGACGTTGAGCATCGTTAAAGTAAGCAGGAACGGTAATTACCGCTTCAGTTACTGTTTCACCTAAATAATCTTCTGCAGTTTTTTTCATCTTTTTCAAGATTTCAGCAGAGATCTGTTGAGGTGCTAGTTTTTTATCGTTTACTTCAACCCAAGCATCACCGTTGTCTGCTTTGATGATTTTATAAGGTACAAGACCGATGTCTTTTTGTACTGCTTGATCTTCATAACGACGACCAATTAAACGCTTGATCGCGAATAATGTATTTTTAGGGTTTGTTACTGCCTGACGCTTAGCGCTTTGGCCCACTAAGATCTCTCCATCTTTATACGCAATGATCGATGGAGTTGTACGTGCGCCTTCTGCGTTTTCGATTACTTTTACTTTATCGCCTTCAAGTACAGCAACACATGAGTTGGTAGTACCTAAGTCAATACCAATAATTTTTGCCATTTGGTGTGTTCCTCTAAAATTCTGTTGCAATGTTTTTGCTTGTTATTCGATATGAGAGTCAATCGGTTTTTTTCAAGCATTTTTATGAAAAAAAATCAAAAAACTCTCAAATTCTTGGGCTTTTAGCAAAGAGATGCTTTGCTTTTGCTCATTTTATTGACCAACCATAACCATAGCAGGGCGCAATAAGCGGCCATTTAAGGTATAGCCTTTTTGTAAAACGGTACCGATTTCATTTGCTTTTGCATTTGGATCAATGCCAACAGCTTGGTGTAAATCTGCGTTGAAACCATTTTGAGTATCAGCTTCTACAACGCCAAATTTCTCAAGAGTCGTTAAAAGTGACTTTAAGGTTAACTTAACACCTTCAAGTACAGGCGTTTCTTCATCGCCAGCTGCCTGAATTGCGCGTTCTAAATTGTCGACAGAGTCCAACAATTCTTTTGCAAATTTCTCAAGCACAGTCTCTTTATGCTTCTCAGACTCACGCTGAATACGCTCTACACTTTTTTGTGCTTCGTAAACTGCATTGGCAGTACGAGCTTTTTCAAGCTTAAGGTTTTCTTCTAGTTTAGTGATTTGCGCTTGTAAAGATTCAACGGTAACGTCGTTTGCTTGCTCTACACCTTCAGCCTGAGTTTGCTCGTTAGATTGCTCAACTTGCTCATTTTGAATGTCTTGAGCTTGCTCGTTTTGCTCATTAGCCATTGATGATCTCCGTTTAAATGGGTTTTTAAACATGTACAGTCCTTTTTGGCATCAGTATTTACTGTGTAAAACCTGAACTGCCATGCATATGCTGTAATTCATTAATAGGGATGAAGTATGGGCATTGCCTAAAAATTCAAGCGTACACGGCAATTTAAAGCTTTTAATTTTGCGGTTTTAAGTAAAAATCTAAATTTTCGATCATAAAAGCTATAAATTCTTGAGTAATCCGGGGTAAATGTTGTCTAGAAGCATACACGACCGACAAACTTAACTCGGGGGCCGTAAAATTTTTAAATAAAGCTTTTAAGCGTTTTTCTTTTAAATCTCTCTCAACTAATAATGTGGGCAACATTGCAACTCCCTGTGCATGTAAGCACATATCGTAAAGTGCATTCACATCATTACTTTTAAAAGTGACATTTAAAGGATAGTTCTGAGGTTGTTGTTCATTATCAAAAAGTGTCCAGAATTGATGCTGGCTATGATGTGCAATACATTCGTGTTGAATGAGTTGACGAGGATGGAGTAGGGGACTGTGCTGTTTTAAATAATCAGGATGAGCACAGAAAACGGATTCAATTTGACAAACTGGCCGTGCAATTAAACCATCTGCGACTTTTTGAGTAATGCGTAGTGCCAAGTCCACTTGTGCATCTATAAGATCCATCGTGCTTTCAGTCAGGTACACATCAAACTGAATATGAGGATGCTGTCTCTTAAATTGCCGAATACATTCCGCAACCCCAAGTTCAAATAGAAATAATCCGCATGTAAAACGGATTGTACCGTTGTGTTGTTCAGGTGCTGCGAGTTCTTGTAAAAGTTGTTGCTGCTGTAAAATATTTTCGCAGTAGAGCAGGGCTTTTTCACCTGCGGGTGTAAGAGATATTTTTCGGGTATTTCTCTGAAATAGTCGAGTTGAGAACGTATGTTCAAGGTGCTCAAGATAACGCGAAACCATTGCACGAGAATAATTAAGATGCTCTGCGGCTTTAGTTAAATTACCGTGTTGTGCAATAGAAACAAAGACCTGAATGGCTTTTAAAGTATCCATATGTCTAGCTATTATTACAATATATGCAACAGTTTATCTTAAATTAGTGCGTTTATCTTACATAAATTGCAATTTAAAGTGTTCTTCATGAAACAGGAGAATACCTAATGAAATTATTTAAATTATCCGCTTCCGCACTTGCTACTGCTACGGCATTAACTATGGCTCAGTCAGCTCTTGCTCAAGATCTGAAAATTCAGAGTTTTCTGGCTAAACCAGAGCACTTTGGTGTCACCTCAACCTTAATAGAAGGCGACAAAGAAGTTTTACTGGTTAATGCACAATTCTCAAAATCTGAAGCATTACGTATTGCTGCAAATATTCTCGATAGCGGTAAAACATTAAAAACTATTTTCGTAAGCTATGGCGACCCGGATTATTATTTCGGCTTAGATGTATTTAAACAGTATTTCCCGAATGTACAGATTATTGCTACGCCGGAAACAGTAAAGCATATTCAGGATACTCAAGCGCTTAAAGTTAAATATTGGGGGCCACAAATGGGTGCAAATGCACCTAGCCAGATTATTGTGCCTCAAGCTTACACTGCTAAAACTTTAAAACTTGAGAATGAGTCAATCGAAATTAAAGGTAAAAAAGAGCTTACTTATTTATGGGTTCCTTCTGCAAAAGCAGTTGTGGGTGGTATTCCGGTATCTTCAGGTATTCATTTATGGATGGCAGATACACCTAAAACCAAAGATCGTGTGGAAGTCATTCAATCTTTAGAAAGCATCAAAGCACTACAACCTAAAATTGTTGTACCTGCTCATATGGTTGAGGGAGCTCCACAAGGTTTAGATGCTGTTAACTTTTCGATTAACTATTTAAATAGTTATGAAAAAGCAGCTAAAGCAACTAAAAATGCTACTGAGCTGAGCAAGCTCATGCAGAAGCAATACCCAACGCTTCAAAGTGTTGATAGCTTAGAGCTCGGCGCTAAAGTGGTAAAAGGTGAAATGCAGTGGCCATAATCTAATGTTTAAGCCATATTAACTTTCAAGAAAGCCGTGACAATTCACGGCTTTCTTACAGAAAAATCAATTTTAAAAGTCAAAAAGCTCTGTAACAATCTACGCAACTTGTATTGCGTTTCTATAAAGGGAAATATTTTGAATATATCTGTCAAATAGAGAAAAAATAAAAAATTGATAAAATTAAACAAGTGCTTATCTATAGTTTCATTTATAAAATAATATAGTTGATTTAAGAAAGTAATTTTAATAAAAAATTGCAGAATTTGTACCGCTATTACTACAAAAGACAACCAATGATACGCACGTTGAGAAAAAAAATTGTGAATTATAGGCAGCGCGAAGATGAACTTTGCATTTAAATGTTTGTCGTAATGAAAGGAAAGCTATCATGAAAAAATTAGGTCTTATCTCTGTAGTACTTGCTGGTGTTGCATTTACAGCTGTTGGTTGTGCATCAGAAGCTGGTTTAAATGCTTCTGGTTCTGCTCAAACAAGTGCTAGCCCATCTGGCGTACAAGCTGGTGTTGGTGTAGATGCAGGTGTTTCTGGTCAAGCTCAACCAGGTCAAGTTGATGCTGGCGCTTCTGGTTCAGTTTCAGGTTCTGCAACTGCTCAGTAATTTGCTGCTAAAAATAAGAGATATGAGTTTATAGAACGTATATGTTCAAGATGCCGATACATATATGAAATGAGCTGCTACTCATTTTTCTATAAATTAGAGAGAATTTATATTCCTCAAAAAAAGCCCCAAGAGACTTATTGCTTTGGGGCTTTTTATATAAAAGTAGTATGTTTAGTCATCATGACGATAATCTCTATGATCATGATCTCGGTCTTCTAAGCGTTTCTTCTCCCATTCACGGTGTCGTTTTTCCCATTCACGACGATCCTTTTCCTGTTCACGAATATCTTTGCGTTGTTGTTCATATAATCTTTTACGCTCTTCCCAACGTTTGCGTTCCCACTCACTATATCGACGTCCATCATTACGGTCATAGCGATCGTCATCATGATCATGGTAACCATAACCACCGCGATAATAAGGGTCATCTGTATAAGCAACACAGCCTACAGTTAAAAGACTGGTTGCTAACAAAGTAACAACTAGTTTTGCTGACATAGCAGTACCTCTTTTTGTCTGTTACCAATAATTGGCAAAAAAGTCCTGTTTTAAACGACAGATTTGTTAATGACATTTGCTATAAATCAGATTAGCGTAGATTGGTTTTTACCTTTGTATCTTGATTGCATGAGTTGTATGCGAATATAGTCAAACAACAAAGAATTCTGTAGAAAATATGAAGGATAAGAGGGATTCAAGGAGACAGGCATGACAGCATTTAATCAAAAAATTCAAACATTGCTAGATAAGGGGCAAGGTCCTGCTGCTCGAGCACTTGATAGGTTACCTCGACTAGCTCAAGAGTCTCTCGCTAAAATTTTAGGATACTCTTATCAATATCCAGATCTCGATTCATTTACGAAATGCATGATGGCTGTGCAAATTAAACAGGGGAGAGTGGGATTTATTGGTTCAGACCCAATTGAATCAAGAAGAGCATTCGATGCACAAATGCAGGCCATACGCCAAAAACCAACTGATATTGAGTTAGTAGAAGATATTCGCTTACCCCTACAAAGCGGGACTATCTTTGCTAGACATTATCATCCTGCCCCTAACAAAAAACTGCCCTTAATCGTGTTCTATCATGGAGGTGGTTTTGTTGTAGGTGGTTTGGATACTCATGATGAGGTTTGTCGCTTATTAGCAAAATATGCAAAAGTACAGGTGCTCAGTATCGACTATCCTTTAGCACCTGAAGTTTCACCACAACATTTAATTCAATCGTGTGAAGATGCATTAGCTTGGGTTTATCAAAACCGCAGACAATTAAAAATATTAAAAAGTAGAATTGCTGTCGCAGGGGATAGTGCTGGCGGAAATATTAGTACTGTCGTGGCGCAAAGATCAGTAAATAAAGCTTATGCTCCGCAGGCACAATTATTGATTTATCCTACAGTCGACTTCAAAAGCAGACATCCTTCATTTTATGCTTATAACGAAGGGTTAGTCTTAACAAATACTGATATTGACTATGTCACACAATATTATGCAACGCATCATAATGTAGAACTTGATGATCCAATAATTTCACCTACCTATGGCAATCTAAAGAAAAACCCACCCGCTTTTGTGATTACAGCGGGGCATGATGTCTTACATGATGAAGCTAAAATATATAGTCATAAGTTAAGACAAAATGGCGTGAAAATGCATTATGAAGAATTTCCGGATCAGACCCATGGCTTTATTAACCTGACTCCGATTTCTAGAAAAGCAAAACGTTATACGATCGAAATTAGTAAAAACTTTAGAAAGTTTTGGGATAAAAATAGTTAAGTAAGCTGATTAATCCATGTTTCACGTGGAACGTGGATTAATATAAAAGCTATATAAAGCTATTAATAAATACTCACTAGAATTGTTTGCCGTAGGCGATTAGATTTAACGGTTAATTATTTATAAAGTTGTTGTAGGGCAATATGAAAAAATTATTGATGTTGTTGTGTTTAGGAGTAAGTAGTCACTCAGTGTGGGCGAATACCTTAGTTGAGATGCAAACAAATTTAGGCAACATCGAAATAGAATTATACGATGATAAAGCACCAATGAGTGTGAATAACTTTAAAGGCTATATAAAATCTGGTTTTTATAAAGAGACCATCTTTCACCGTGTCATTCCAGGATTTATGGCTCAAGGTGGCGGAATGACTGCGAACATGCAGGAAAAGTCAACACGAGCACCTATTAAAAACGAAGCGGGAAATGGTATTGCAAATACACGAGGTACTTTGGCGATGGCCCGTACTTCAAATCCTGATTCAGCAACTAGCCAGTTTTTTATAAATGTTGCAGACAATAATTTTCTTAACCGTTCACCAGGAAATCCGGGATATGCCGTTTTTGGTAAAGTGGTCAAAGGAATGGATGTAGTTGACCGTATTGTTCAGGCTCCTACATCAAACTATGGCATGCATCAAAACGTACCAAAACAGCCTATAAAAATAGTAGATATAAAGATTAAAAATTTTCAAAAATAAATTAACCATATAAATCAGTTATTTAATTATTTTTAAAATTTTATTTGGCTGAAAAAGAACCGGTCGAGCGCGCATATTTATAAAAGTGCTTGCGTACCGGTTTTTTTTCCCTATAATGCACTCATCCCGACGCGATACACGAGAATATCTTAGCTTACAGGGTTAAGATGAAGGTTTTGTATTGCGTTGAATTCTGTCTCTGATGAGGAGCAGAAAAATCATTAAGAGAATTGAAGAACAACTTGTGTGGATTTTTACTGATTGATTAATCGAAATAATTTTCATTGATTGATTGGTTTAAATTACTCGAAGTTTATTTGAGCGAAATTTAAGTCAGTAATTGATGAGCCAGA
>NZ_POYH01000040.1:0-59037 GCF_002899995.1 Acinetobacter sp. AKBS16
GCATAGCTCAGCGTTGCTAAAATTACAACTTGCATGGCCGATTTTGCACCTAAAACCGAGAGGCTCATGAGTGGAATGATCGCCAAGAAAAACGCTGCACTGTACCAAGGGCGGCGACCGACTTTATCAATCATTAATGCACAGATAATAGAGGCAATCACACCCACGCCCGAAGTAATCCAGCCATAACCTAAACTGGTTTGCAGCGACAGGCCAAAGTGTTGTTTGTAAAGAGATGGCAGCCAAGTCACCATGGCATTATTCACCATATACACGCAAAACCACATGCCCCACAGGGTAAAGGTACGTTTACGGTAGATGCCACGGAACAGCTCACGCCAGTCGGTTTTTGCCATGCCTTGCGGGTTAATTTCTTTAACCACAGGTTCAGGCAAAGTTTTACCGCTTTTAATGGCACCATCTTCAAAGCTTGTAACCACTTGATCGGCTTCTTTAAAACGACCTTTTGAAGCAAGCCAACGCGGTGACTCAGGCAAGAAAAACCGTAAAGGAATGACCAGTAAAGATGGAATTAAGCCAACAATAAACATGACTTTCCAACCGTAAATTGGCATCAGAAAAAATGCCGCCATGCCTGCAAACATAAGACCAAGTGGGAATAAAACTTCATAGAGCAAGAAAAACTTACCGCGCTTTTCTGCACCAATAAACTCATTAATATAGGCACTCGCTACAGGTACTTCGCCACCTGTACCAACGCCTTGTAAGAAACGGAAAATTAACAGTGACATTCCGCTCCACGCAAACAAACAAGAAATGTCCATTGCCACAAACAGTAAAATGGTAAAAGACAGCACTTTTAAACGACCGACTTTTTCGGCAAGAGAACCAAAGAAGATTGCACCGACCAGTTGCCCAACATAGCCCGCGGCAATGATCGCGCCGACATAGGCAGGCGTCAGGTGCCATTCGGTAATGAGTTGGGGTAAAGCAAAGGCAATCGCAAGAACAGTATAAGCGTCGAAAAAGGTCGCGATCCCGATGGTAATTCGCATAAATTGCAATCGTCCGGTGACGGGTAGTCGTTCGAGTCTTGCAATAATTTCCGCATTTTTTTGATGATGACTAATTTGTTCTACATCCGCTAGATTTGTCATCTTATATCTCCTTATCACTACATTCCTCGTAGTTTTGTTGTTCTATTTCGCACTACCTGTTCACCACAGTTTGCATGCTTTTTATTATTGTTTTTAAGAGACATGCCCGATGTTTGGCCTCAGGCAGCGTACAGGAAAAAAAGGCTAGCGTATATGCTAGCCCGAATAGAATTTAAGCAACGGCTTGGGTTAAATCGACCTTGCCAATTCCGGCTTGACGCATTGCATCATGAATTTCTTGCTCAGCACCATCAGGGAGTGGAAGCAGTGGTGAACGGACAGTGGCATGGTCCAAAATTCCGCGAGCAACCAGTGCATGTTTAAGCGCGACCGTGCCTTCCATGTGTGAACCGCGGTGATAAACATTGCGAGTTACTGGTAATAATTGGTCGTGAATAGCACGAGCTTTAGCATAATCTTTGGCTTTACCTGCTTTAATCATTTCAATTAACAGTTCAGGGGCAATGTTGCCGTAGCCCACCAATGCGCCGTCTACATCAAACATGGTGTGAAGCAAATATTCATCGTGGCAGGTCAATACCTGTAAGTCTGGTCGTTCACGGCGAATAATCGGAATTTCGACATCCCAACGGCGCATGTTACGCACACCATTTTTCATGGCAAATACGCCTGGCTGCGCAGAAATATCGAGTAGAGTCTCTAGGTCGTAAGTGGCCTTCGTTGCATCTGGATATTGGAATAAAATAGATGGCAAACCACTTTCTTCATAAATTGCTTTATAGCGGTCTTGCGGTGCGCCTTTTTGATAGCCAAAACGCAACCAGCCATGTGAAGGGTAAATCAAACCTGCCGAAGCACCAGCGCTGACTGCACGTTTTGCTTCTTCTGCTGCAACCGAAGTACCTTCGAGCGTAATCCCTGCGATTACCGGAATTTTGTCATCTACCGATTTAACAAAGCTTTCGATGACCTGCATTTGTTCTTTTTGCGACAAGAATGTTCCTTCACCTGCATGCCCAAGAACAACCAAGCCTTTCACACCATCAATACTGCCTAACCATGAACCTAAACGTTGAATTGCATCATGGTCCACTTGTCCGTCACGGGTAAAAGGAGTCACAGGTGCTGGGGTTAATCCACGTAAATCTAAACTCATAATCGTACTTCCTATACAGTGTAATTAAATATTCTCTGGTTCTTAATCTGACTTAAATCGTGTTGTAGAGAACATGATTGGAGTATAGAAATAGGTGAGCTATGTAGGAATTACCAATTCTTGAATTTCAGTTATACTGAAAATGTATGGCTCAAAATGCTGCCTATTTACGATTTAGGAAGAATCGATGAATTATGAATTATGGAAAATATTTTTAGATGCGGTGGAACTCGGTAGTTTAAGCAAAGTCGCCATGCTGAATAACACCAACCAACCGCAAATCAGTCGGCAAATGAACGAGCTTGAAGCGCAGTGTGGCGGACGTTTGTTTAACCGAACTGGACGCGGTGTCGAACTCACCGATTTAGGCCAGCATTTACTTCCTAAAATTCGTTCATGGCTGAACGTAACCGATCAACTCAATAATGAAATTTTGCACTCGACCGATACCCCGATTGGTACGGTTCGTATTGCCAGTTTGCCGTCTACTGCACATCCGTTGTTATCGACTCTGTATAAAGTCCTTCAAGAGAAATATCCCCTAATTAAGCTGTCGGTGCGTGAAGGGCAAGGGGTGCATTTAGAAAAATGGCTAGAAGATGGCAGTGTCGATTTAGCCATACTCTATCGCTTTAACCCAACGCCTAAACAGGGCGATGTTTACCTTACCCAAGCCGATACCTATTTGGTCGGCTGCGAAGGAGATGCACTCACTCAGGCCAGTGAAGTCGACTTTAAAGAGGTAAGTGAGTTACCGCTGGTCACCTTTTGCAGGCCAAGTAACTGGCGCAATTTTTTAGACCACATGGCCTATGAAAATGGGGTAGAACTAAACATTGTGTTTGAAGCCGACTCGATTAGTTTGCAAACCCATTTGGTTTCCGAGTCTCGCATGTATACCATGCTGGGGCCGCAAGCTTTAAAAAAAGCCAGCCAATACACCTCAATTCAAGCTGCAAAAATTATTAACCCTGCACTCAAGCGTTATATTTCTTTGTCTATTTCTAAACATGGCTATTTAACGCCTGCATGTAAGGCGGTGATGGAAGAAATTAGAAATCTTGCCGATTTGCTCTAAGAGAAGTGCAGCAAAATGAGCGGACAATTAATTCAATTTATTAAACAGTGATTTAAGTTTTACTTGAATTATTGCTTGACTTGTTTAAATGATAATTATTATCATTTGTGAGTTCCTTGTTTTGAGTCCAATTGCTGTGAACAAAACTTCTTTGCTTGTAGATCAGTTATATAGAAGTCACCAAAGCTGGCTTCACCAATGGTTGAGACAAAAATTAGGTAATACTGATCAGGCCGCAGATCTGGTTCAGGACACATTTATTAAACTGCTACAAACGCGAGACGAGCTATTTGGCATTAAGGAACCGCGTGCCTATTTAACGTCGATTGCTAAAAACCTGCTGATTGACCAAGTGCGCCGTAAACGCATTGAACAAGCCTATTTAGATGGCTTGAGTCAAATGGAATATATGCTTGATGCAGTGGCTTCACCCGAAGACCAGATGCAAATTATTCAAGCAATTAACCAGCTTTGCAAAGCACTCGAAGGGGTTTCTGAAAAAGCACAACAAGCTTTTATTTTGCATTACCTCGAAGGCTATACCCATAAAGAAATTGCCGAGCGTTTAAATGTGTCGACCAAAATGATTCAAAAATATTTGGCGAGCTGCTTAATTCAGTGCTACCAAAACAGACCAGACATGGACGCTTGCATTTAAATGGCCATGGATAAAAGCAAACATCACCAATTGGTTGAAGAAGCCGCGCATTGGATTGTTCAACTGAGTTCGGATGATGAAAGCTCACGAAAAACCGCCAAGCAAAAATTTGAAGAGTGGAAAAAAACCAGTGAGCAACACCGCCAAGTGGCTGCCGACATTGAACAGTGCATTGGTTCAATTCAAAAACTTTCTCAAACCAGCGGACATAAAAAAGTCACTAAAGTTGCTCTTAAAGCTGGCCTAAACTCAGGCAAAGCCTATAAACATTTACGTGCAGGAACAGCTTTTGCCGTTGTGTTTGTTGCCATGAGTGGGGCGTTATTTTATTTAACTGACACCACAGTGGGCTATGTGACTGCTGACATTCAAGGGCAATCGGGGCAGTGGACTACGCAAACCTTACCAGATGGTTCACGTTTAATTTTGCGTGGGAAAAGTGCGGTCAATCTTGATTTTAAAACCAACCAGCGAGTGGTTGAGTTGGTGCAAGGTCAAATTTATGTTGATGTTGCCAAAGATAAGACTAGACCGTTTTTGGTCAAAACCAGTCATGGGCAAATTCAGGCACTCGGCACAGCTTTTAGCGTCAGTTATGACCCTTCGGCAACCGAACTCAAAATGTTGCACTCAAAGGTAAAAGTAGAAGCCACACAGGTTAAAACCACCCAATTGCATGCGACTCGTCAGGCCATTGTTGAAGCAGGGCAAGCCATTAAAATGGATCAAAATGGCGTACAAAAATTGCCTGAACTGAATGTTTATAACGAACAACAAAAATGGCAAAAGCATCAGCTTATGGTAGAAAACCTGCCGCTGAATCAGGTGCTACAAGAGCTAGACCGTAACTACAAAGGCAAAATTATTTTTAATGATGCGGCGCTGCAACATGTGCGGGTCAATGCGGTGTTGCCTTTAGACCAAACCACAGAATCGCTTAAGCTTTTAGCTACGGTTTTTCCTGACCTGAAAATTGAGCAAATCACGCCGTTTGTGGTCATGGTTTCTTTAAAATAATAAAAAATTAAATGTATTTTCAATTTTAGGTTCCACTTTTTTGAAAGTCGTTCGTCATAGTAAGTAGAAGCAATAAATATGGATCATTTTAATTTGTTGTATTGAATGATTCTTATTACGATTTACTGGGGCGGGGCAAATGAGAAAAGCGGGAACGGGACAAAAGCGGAATCGATCGATTTTTCGATTCTCAACACTGGCGTTTGCCATGCATGTTGTGTCGATGGGTGGGCTTGTTGTATTTCCTATGCAGCAGGCCTATGCAGAAACAGCCGGAGTTAAAAGCTATAACATTCCCGCCGGCCGTCTTGCTAACGTACTCAACCAGTTTGCCGAACAATCGGGTACTTCAATTGCAATGGATGCCCAACAACTCCAAGGGCTACATAGCCTAGGCTTAAAAGGTAACTTTGCAGTCGAACAAGGTTTTGAGCAGCTTTTAAAAGCAACCGAATTTAATGCTGTAAAAGTTGGGCAGGGCTACACACTCAGCAAAAAATCTACGCCTCGGGTCACTTCATCTAAGGTTCAGGCCACTAGCCTGCCGCCAAGTAGTGCCGTAATTGAAGAAGATGCATCGGTACGACTCACGCCAATTGTGGTGTATGGCAAAGAAGACCGTGACACAGAAGGCTATAACAAAGTTTATGACGCAAACCGTTCTTCGGTCTATGCGGGCAAAGACTATGTTGAGCGTTTTAAAGGAACTAACCCTGCCGATGTTTTACAAGGCATGGTGGGAGTCTATAGCGGCGATGCCCGTAACAGTGGGGCACTCGACCCGAGTGTACGTGGTGTGCAGGGTGTTGGTCGTGTGCCTTTAACCATTGATGGCACCGAGCAGTCGATTGCCGTGTGGCGTGGCTACAACGGGGTAAATAACAGAAACTATATCGACCCCAATCTGATTGCAGGCATTGAAGTCATTAAAGGCCCATCTTTAGAGCGCAATACCACAACTTCTGTAGGTGGTGGTGTAGTCGTTAAAACGCTAGAGGCCGATGACATTGTTCGTCCAGGTAAGTCTTTTGGTGCCGAGTTAAAAGTAGAAGGCTCAACCAACTCAATCGATCCATCTTTGCCAGACATGAGTAAAGTGGGTCAAAACTACGATGACACAACGCCTTGGATCGACATGAACGGGTCAAAATATGACCCCGATATTTATAAAAAGAACCGTACCAGAAGTGATAACTCTCATTTTTCGGGCGATGACTTAGCGGGCCGACTGGCAATTGCCACCAAGCAAGACAAATTCGATTTACTGGCAGTTTATGCAGTACGTGAGCGCGGCAATTATTTTTCGGGGACACATGGCGCGGGCTACTATAAACGAGCGACGCCAGACAGCAGCCTCGATTTTATTCCTTACTTTGCTTATGCCTATCAGCCGGGCGATGAAGTTCCCAACACTTCAAGTCATATGGAGTCGTGGTTGTTAAAAGGGACCTATCGCCCAACAGATGATCAGACCCTTAAACTGACTTACCGAGATACCAAAAATATTTTTGGTGAAATTATGCCGTCTCGAATTGTTTGGGGTATTACGCCTGACTTGGGTGTTCCGCAGTGGCCTTTAAGCAATATCCACTCTAAAGCTTATAGCCTCGAATATAAATTTAAGCCTGAAAATAATCGCTTGATTGATTTCTATGCCAATATTTGGCAAACCGACACCGAAAGCCAGACATACACACGTGGTGGATGGCCAACCACAATCGATTTTAGAGATAACACCATTATTAACACGGCAATAAGCCATTCTGACAATACGCGTAAGGGTATTACAGTCAGTAATAAAACCCGTTTATTAGACCAGCTTGATTTGACGCTCGGCGGAAGTTTCTTAAAAGAAAAATTAACATCTGACGATGTGTATGGTGAATTTGGCCCAAGTTATTCGCTCTATCAGGCACTGCCACGAGCAGGGCGCCGTGAGGAAAAAACGTTCGACTTTAACTTTAATTATAGACCGCTATCTTGGTTAAGTTTTGATGCGGGCATGCGTTATCGTTCATATTGGGCTGTTGATGACTTTTTAAATAAGTCTTTGCAAAGCGAGATTGACCCGAGTTTAAATCCGCTGTTTACCAAAAAAAGTAGGCTTAAAGAATATACCTTTGAATATCAAACCATGCCTGAGAGTTACACCTCTACCCAGCAGCGTTTAATCAATGTTTTAAAACAGCGCTATGCCACAAAAAATCCTGAGTGGGATGGGCAGCTCGATACTGTGCCTGCCTCAGAGAGCACGTTGTATAACATGATCTGGTCACAGAAAAATACGCTGAGCTGGAAAGCCGATGCGAATGGGCAATTGTCGCTTGCCGATAATCCTTTAAACCAGCTTAATGCCTCTGGCCAAAAGTACGTCGTAACTGGCGGGAACTTTATGTCGGTGGTAGACCAAGTTCCAGTTGAGTCTGCCGATAAAGTTAAAGATAGCGGCTGGGCACCGCAGTTAGGTGCCTCAATTCACCTTACGCCAAACAGCAGAATCTATGCACGCTATGCAGAGGAATATCGCTTACCAAGTTTGTTTGAAAGCACTGTCGGTTTTTCTGCCATGTTGCCATATCAAGCAATCAAACCTGAACACGCTTTTAACTACGAAGTAGGGTATGTCTATGACATGCGTGATTGGTTTAGCACAGCGCGCAATGCCGACATTAAGCTCGCCTATTACTACAACAAAACCAAAAATGTGATTGAGCGTGACCAAAACCTTATTTTTACCAATATGGATGAACAAAAGCTGTCAGGTCTAGAGCTACAAAGCCGTTTTGATAATGGCGGTTTCTTCACAGACTTGAGCGTGGCCTATAACTTAAAAAATGAAGTGTGTGACACCAATAGTGCCATTAACAAAATGATTTTAGGCGGCACGGTTCAAACCGAGCAGGGCTTTGAGTTCCGTGAACCGTATCAGCGTTGTGTCGATGACGGTTTCCCAAATGGCTACTTGGTAACAATGGCTACACCTGAACTGAGTTTCCACGGTTTGCTTGGCGCACGCTTTTTTGATGAAAAGTTAGAGCTCGGTGCACGTGCAACATTCTATAAAGCTTATGAAAGCCCGCTACGCAAAAACAATGATGCTAGCGTTAATAAAGGCTATTACCTCAATGTGCCTTTGGCTTGGGATGACACGTGGATTTTTGATGCCTATGCGCGTTATCAGGTTGATGACTACAACACAGTTGAGTTTGTCGGCAGTAATCTTTCTAACCAGTTTTATATCGATCCTTTAACTCGTAGTGCCATGGCCGCACCCGGCCGAACGATGAAAATTAGTTGGACCACTAAATTTTAAACAGAATTTGATTCCCTCTACACATACATAAAAGGGGAGTCAGGTAACGGTAAATAATAATATTGAATGATTATTATTTACAGAAAAAACCGAGTAGGTTTGCAGCTGGGCCTACTCAATAAACTAAAAATAGCGAAATCGTTATTTTAAATTAAACAATAACTTAGTTTTAAAAAAGATGGAGTAACAACAAATGAAAATCTCTCAATTGTTCTTGGGTCTCGTTGCTTGTTCAACTGCATTTGCTTATGCAGGAATTGATGGTATTTCGAGTAATGAAAGTAACATCAAAATCGGTGCTGCTGCCAATGCAAGCCATCCGGGTGGTGTAGCAGCGGTGTCGGTTCAAGCTGCGGGTGCGCCATATAACGCTTTTACAGGTTTTAGTTCGTTAAAAGGTTTGGCTCAGGCTTTTGCTGCTCAGGGAACGAGTAACACCAATGTAACGGTTGGCAGCAAAACCTTTAATATTTCGCATATTCCAGTGTCTGCAATGCCACCTTCACACAGTGCATTAGGTAATTTTAACTTTGGTCAGGTGGGCACACAGGAAGTCTATTTTGGTGAATGGTGGAAAGCGGGCGACACGCCGGCAAGCGCGAGCCATACCGTTTACTACGCGGGTGATAATACCAATACCACTGTTCCAACCGCGGGTACTGCAACTTATACCGTTGCAGGGATTAACGGCTCTGGAAGCAATCTGTTAAGTGGTACGTTCACGGCAAATTATGGCGCGGGTACACTTGAAGGAACACTTACTGGAACTGGTACGGCTGTTTCATCATTAAGCCTAGATGGTGTGGCATTTAACCCGGGTACTGCTGCGTTTGCAGGTTTGGCAACGGCTAACGGTACGGCTGGTATCGACAACTCTGGTGTGGTGCAAGGTCAATTCTTTGGTGCAAATGCTTCGGCTTTAGCGGGTATTGCCCAGTTTGATAACGTGTCTTACAACACTGCATTTGGCGGTGCTAAAAATTAATGAATGCAAAAGGAATCTACACACGTAGGTTCCTTTTGTTTTTTGGGCTTTTGCTTGGTTGCTTCAGGTTTATTGTTTTATGAAACGAACGCTTTTGTGCTGTCTGACATTGTTGAGTTGTCCATTTTTATATGCCGACGAAGACACACAGCTTCGTCTTAATCAAAGCTTGGACCAAACGCTTTTACAAGAACAGCGACAGTTTCACGAACAGGGAACAATTCGTAGTACCGAGCAATTACCTAAACTTCAAATTAATGGACAAGAATATAGTGTTGAGCAAAATCCGAATGATCTTGCCAAGGCGTTATATTTGGCAGTCATGCAAAAACAGTGGCTCAAAGCCACGGTTTATTTAGAACATTATAAAAAATATGTTGGCTACGATCGGGCTTTAACCGACTTTGCCGAAGGGGCAGTTGCACGTTCTCAGGGTCAACTGAAATTGGCTGAACAAAAATTTCAAAGCAGCCTAAAACAACAACCTCATAATTTAATTTGTGAACTTGAGTTAGCGCGCGTGCTGTTTGAACAACAGAAGAATAAGGAAGCAGCACGCCTTTTTATTTCCATTCAAGACCAACTTAAACAAAGTGATCCTGCGGTAATTCCGTCTGGAGTTTTAACAACAGTAAATACTTTTGTTCAGGCACTAAAAAAGCGAGACTCTTGGCAAGGCTCGGTTTCAGCGGGTTACACCTATGTCAGTAATTTAAATAGTTCGTCTGAACAGAGCAAAACATGGACGCTTTATGGCAAAGATAGTAAAGGTAATATTATCCCAATTGAGCAAGTTACTCGTGGGACGCCTAAAGCTGAGTCGGCAACGGGTTTAGATTATGAAGCCAGTCTTATAAAACGCTATGCGATTAAGGGGCATCATGGCGTGGCTTTACGTGCGCTGGCGTTTGGACAATCCTATAACGACCACGCGGCATTTAATGAATCTACCATCAACATTAATACAGGCTACAGCTACTTTGACTTAAAAAATCAAATTGGGGTGAGTCCGCTATTTGAACATAAACGTTATGGCAATGATGGTCTTTACAATGCATGGGGGGCGCGTGCCGAATGGATGCATTTTATCTCGGCAGATAAAGCTTTCAAGCTTGAGGCTGAGAGTAAAGATTTAAATTATCAGAAATATAAAACCCTAGATGGGGTAGAAAGTTCAGCTTTTGCTACTTTCTGGAAGATTTTTCCAGACCAGTGGACTTTTTTTGGTGGTCTAGATGTGCTCGACCATTCGACCCAAGAAAAATACATGGCTGCCTACCAACAGCAAGGTGTGCGATTGGGCTTAAGCAAATCTTGGAGTACAGGATTTAATACCACTTTGCTGAGTTCTTATCGTTGGCGTGTGTTTGATAAATACGCAGAAACTTTCTTAGCTCGTCGTCATGATTTCGAACAGAACTATACCTTTGTTGTGCAAATGCCGCGCTTTGAGTTTTATGGCATGACACCCAATTTAACCTATCGCTATAACCATAATAAAAGCAATGTCGATTGGCTGTATTCCTACGATAAACACAACATTAGCTTCAAGCTTGAGCATCGTTTTTAGGGAATAAGCCATGAAATCAAAATCATTATTCCCTACCCATAAGCCGATTGTTATGTTGCCTTTACCACAAGGGCCGAAGCATTTTTATAAGTTTTTAATCGTAGTGGTGGTGATTGGACTGCATGTGTTTGCTGTCTGGATGCTGAGTCATTTAATTGAACCTTATACTTTTAAGGCAACACCCAAAGTAGATGCATTAAAAGTAAGTTTTGTATCATTGGCACCTGCTAAAAAGCCATCGGTTGAAAAGACTGAAAGCCAACCTAAAAATAGTGTAACACCTCAATCTACTTTAAACAGTTCGGTATCTCATGCGCCCGATCAGCCAAAATACTCGCCTACAAATGTTCAAACATTAGCGTCAAAAACTGCTTCTAAAGAAGTTGTGCAAAATAATTTAAATGACAAACAGCAAGCACAACCAAAAACGACTTTAAATAATTCAACTTCACTCCAACCAGCGCAGCGTACAGAAATGCTGGTGACTCATACCGATAAAAAACTGAGTTCGACAGACTTTGAACAAACGCAAACTGAGCAGTTGACACAAAACGCCAATAGTGAAATTAAAAGTGGTGGGGTCAAAACACCCGCAATGCAGCAAGAATATTCCAAAGCCCCTAGCACTCAAGTTGAACACGATGACGTTGTTCAGGTGAGTAGCGTGGATGTGCTGAGTTTTGGCGGGCTTGACTATGATGACCGTGAGTTAAAACAACAAAATCGTTTGGTTGAGCTTCGGATTCGCATTAATGAAAAAGGGCAGCCCATCAACATTCAATTACGTCAAAGTTCGGGTATTCAAAGCCTTGATGAACGGGTCATACAAGCTGCACGTAAATCCAGATTTAAACCCCACAAAATTAACGGTCGAGCCGTGACCATTGTTGTGGATTTTCCAGTCCAACTCAAACTCAATCGGGGCCGTTAACCGATGAGTAATATCCATTTTGTAGGAGAAAGATGATGAATTCATCTACAGAACAAATCATTAGCAACAGTTTGTCTTTACGTTTGAAACAAGAAACTGCTGCTGAACACGAACGTATGCATCAATTAATGTCAGAGGCAAAGGTGTTTTCAAGTAAAGAAAAATACGCGCAATTTACTTTGTCTCAATATTACTTTCAGCGTGAAATTGAACATCTTTTTGAGAAAGAGGGTGTAGCTGGACTGATTCCGGACTTAGACATTCGTGGCCGCTCAAAACAAGCACTTGCCGATTTAAATGATTTAGGTATTCAACCCAACGGGCAGCAATTACAGAGTGAAAACGTACAACTACCCGAAGCTTTAGGCTGGATTTATGTGTCTGAAGGTTCAACCTTAGGAGCTGCATTTTTATTTAAAGAAGCTCAAAAGCATTTGGGTTTTTCGGAAACGTTTGCTGCACGTAATTTGGCTGCCTATCCCGAAGGGCGCGCGAAAGTCTGGAAACGTTTTGTAAAAGCACTGGATGAAGCAGGCTTTGACCAAACCCAGCAAGACCGAGTCGTTCAAGGAGCTTTAGATGCCTTTGGATATTTTGGTCAAGCGCTTGATCAGCTTGATGAATTGAAATAGTAAAAGTGGATAAAGGGAATACCCGATATGGACAAACTCAATCAAGTAAATGTAATCGTAAAACATGAGCAGTCGTTAGCGCCTGCTCAACCAGTCAGTAAGCTTGCCCGTTCTATGTGGGCGCGTTGGGTGTTTATTGGTTTGGCTTGGTTGTGTATTGCGCTTGGCATATTGGGTATTTTTATTCCGGGTTTACCCACTGTCGACTTTATGATTTTGGCGGTTTTCTTTGCTGCTCGAGGTTCTGAAAAACTCCATCAATGGTTTCGAAATCATCGCTATATCGGCCCACTCATTCGTGAGTGGCAAGAACATCGTCGTATTCCCAAAAAGGCGAAATACATCTCGACCTTAAGTATGAGTCTGGCTGCGGGACTGATGATTTGGACCATTCCGCATCCGTGGTTTGTCTATCCAGCAATTTTATGTATGGCTGGGGTATTGGCGTGGATATGGCTTAAAAAATAAAATTATGACTGGCATTTTTGCATGGTACGCATCATGGTTTTTACAAAATCACGCGGTACCTCAGGACTTTGTAAACTCAAACTTCCAAGTTTATTCATAAATTTAGGTGAGTATTGACGTTCTAAACGATGATAAATGCAAGTACAGCTTGCACGGCTATGACCAGCCGCAATACATTTTAGATAGAAATCACGATGAGGACTGTTTTTTTGACCCGCGAAGGCAACAGATACAAATAATAATCCCCCTAAAAAAACTGAAAAATTATAAAGAGACATATTCCTTCTCGTCGTTGTTGTTTTCTTTATCAATCACTCAGCACAACAGCCGTTTGTGCAAAATATTGGCGAAACTTGCGGCTTCATCATAGTTAGAACGGTTTTAGAGGTCAAATTGATTTGCGGATGAGAAGCGTTTAATGTTTTAAAAATAAACAAATTTTATTGTTGCTGTTTTGAAGACAGTGTTGCGTCATTAAACACTCTATGTTTTTACATACTTTTTTGTTTTGATAAATGCTTTAGCTTTGATTTGTTTTTTAAATATTTAAAACATCTTCGTACTAAATTTAATGACTTTAAAATAATAGGATGCTGCTTATGCCAGAGACCTCAATTCAACAAGAGACACAAAGTACATGGGCACTATGTCGCGATCCTGTTTTACTGACGATGGTGGGTGGGGCAATTGATACCATTGGCTTTATCGCGTTATTTGGTTTTTTTACTGCTCATGTGACGGGCAACTTGGTATTGGCTGGAGCTGCGTTGGTGAAAGGCGGTGCCGGTTTATGGATTAAACTTGCGGCTATTCCATTGTTTATTGTGACGGTGGTGATTACCAAACTTTTAATTGACCGTAGTCAGATCAAACACAAAACGCTGTCTTATTTATTTTTATTTGAAGCTATTTTTCTCTTTGCTTTTATGGCTGCTGGGCTTTACTTTGAGCCATTTAAAAATGCCGATTCGATTACGGTTGCAATCACTGGTGGCCTCGGTTTAATTGCTTTGGCGATTCGTAATACATCAAGCAAAACCCTCATTAAAAATATTAGCCCCAGTACCATGATGACAGGCAACACCACCCAGCTTGGGATTGATATTGCCAACTTGCTTAAAAATAATAATGCCGCCAATCGGGCAAGTTTGCTTAAAAGTGCCAGTATTGTCATTGGCTTTGTGATTGGTGCTTTGATGGGGGCGGTACTCTATGTCTATTTTGACTTTTGGAGCGTAGCGCCGTTTATTTTACCCATACTCTATTTTTCTTATTTGGCTTCCCAGCAGAAGTTTAAACAAGCTTAATAAAATAGACGGTCAATTTTATTTTCCAAATAAAGTCCAATCGAAGCTGAGCCGAAATTGTTCGGGCACAGCTTTACAGGCATAATGATGGGTGGGGAAATACATTCGATAAAGGAATGCACAATGACAAAATCCGGCCATTATTTAGTGCTTACAATAATGGGACTGCTGAGCGGTTGTCAGGTCATTCATTTAAAAGAAAGTAACTTAAGCAGCGCTTTAAAAAGTAAAAATGAAAGCATTTTGACCGACAATACTTTAAGTCATCAAACCCAAAACTTGCTGTATTTGGTCAAAGAAAGTGAAACGTCTTGTCTGCAAAACTTCAATGTTTGTTTAAATAAAATTCAGGGATTGTCTGAAAATAGCAGTCGAGAAGAACGCTATGCTGCGCTAAGTGAAATTTATTTGGCAAAAGCTTTAGATGTTGGGCGTAGCAGCCAGTGTAATGTCACTCTTAAAAGTAACAGTTGCGTTGAGCAAGAGTTAGCGCTGTTCGATAAAAGCTTGCGTTATAGTTATGTCTATTTATTTGACTCTGAAGAGTCGCCTTTTGATCGGGTATTTGACCATCGCCAAAATCAGGTACGTATCTTTTATAACGTCGCTTTGTCGAAGCTCATGACCACGTATTTTAATCATTTAAATACGCTTCATTTCCCACCTTTACTAAAAGCAGATGGGCATGAGTACCACGTTAACTTTGATCATGCTGTAGATGTACAGCATATTGAAGTCGATACCTTTCGCTCTAGCTATAACATGAACTTTTCAGGGTTTAATACCGTCAACCGTAAGGATGGTTTAGGTGCGGAATTTATTGTGGGACGTAAGGAGCATGATGTAAATCATGGTTTTATTTTAGATCCCGACGCTTTTTATGCTCACCAGAGTAATCCCAATATTCATTTACCACGTTTCTTTCCAGTCACGGCCATTGCCTACCCAAAACAAAAGGCCACAGCCGATCAGGTCATTGATGGGGCAGAGTTAGAAATTGCGATGTTCGATCCCTACAGGCAAGACCGTGTAAAAGTTGAAGGCGTGGACTATCCGCTCACTGCCAACTATTCGGCGCCTTATGGGCTATGGTTATCGAAATATAATTTAGGTGCAGCAGGCTATTGGTCTTTAATTAATAAAGAAGCCAATTTGATTATGCCGCATTTATATATGCTGGAACCTTTTAACCCCGATAAAAAAATTATTGTGTTTATTCATGGCTTGGCAAGCAGCCCAGAGGCATGGGTGAGCCTAACAAATGACATTATGGGTGATGCCGAATTAAGACAAAACTACCAGGTTTGGCAGGTGTTTTATTCAACCAATATGCCGATTTTTGAAAGTCGTTTTCAGATTTATTCTTTGCTGAATCAGGCTTTTCAAAACGTTGCCAAAGACAGCTACGCTGCACATGATGCCGTATTGGTTGGACATAGTATGGGCGGAGTGATTAGCCGCTTGCTAGTAAGCGATGCAGACGTTTCTGATTTAGCCATGCAAAAAATGAATGAAGCACAGTTAAAGCGTTTAAAAGAAAATCCGGTTATTCGAGAGCGTTTTCAGTTCAAAGATTTGCCCTATTTTAAGCGGGTTGTTTTTGTTTCGGCGCCGCATCATGGTACTGACTATGCTGACCGATGGTTTACCCAAATTGCTCGCCGTATTATTCGTTTGCCTGCCGACTTTTTTATTGCCGTTGAAATGAGAGATGAGAAAAATACAAAACTCAGAAAAGGCTTAATTGAAAATGGAGCGAGTAATTTAAGTCGTTCTTCTAACTTTATGCAGTTGACCCAAGCCATTCAGCCATCGTCCAACGTGGTCTATCACTCAATTATGGGCAACATAAATGGCACTACAGATAAGACAAAAATGAGTGATGGGATTGTGCCGTATCAAAGTTCACATTTGGGTGGGGAGCAATCGGAGCTGATTATTAAAGGTGGGCATTCGATTCAAACTAGCCCTGAGGCAATTTTAGAATTACGCCGTATTTTACGATTGCATTTAAAGCAGTCACAGCCTTCAAAATAGAATTTTTGTTTTTAGAAAACCACTGCTGAAATGGCTCAACAGTGGTTGAAATGATTAATTAAGCTGGTTTTGTTTGAGCGATTTTTTATGCTCAAAGTAGCTGATTGAAAAAATAACCAAGCCGACCAAATACAGCACACCAGACAACAACAGTAAGTCTAAACCTGCGGCATAGAGCAACCAAAGTGCATAGATTGAAGCGACACTTGCAATCGCAATATGCGGAGTGCGTTTGTGGCGAATAGATTCTTTAAGATAAAAAGCCGATACCAGAAAATAAGGTAGCAAAATCATTACCGATGAAATCAATAAAAGCTGAGTGTAGTTTTTATTAAAAAAATACACGGCAATCAAAGAACCTTGCACCACAATAGTGGTCAGCCATAGTGATGAAATCGGTACATTATTTTGGTTATTCTTTAAAAATAGTTTTGGGAATGCACCATTTTTTGCAGCTAGATATGGAATTTCGGTCGCAAATAACGTCCAGCTTAAATAAGACGATGAAACTGAAATAATCAAGCCGATAGTAATAATGATGGTACCTGGTAGACCGATGAGTTGCTGCAAAATGGTCGCCATAGATGGGTTGTGCATGCCTGCAAGCGCTTCACGGCTCACCACACCATAAGCCAATACTGTGACCATGACGTAAAAACTTAATGCCAGCAACACACCTAAAATAGTCGCTTTACCAATGTCATGACGGTTTTTGGCACGTGATGATAAAACTACCGCACCTTCAATACCGGTAAATACCCAAAGGGTAATAAGCATCAGGTCTTTTACTTGCTGCCAAAGGGGAACTTTTAAAGAAAAGTCATTTAAGTTGAGTTTGAATAAATCAAACTTAAAGGCAATGAAGGTAAAGAAGATGAACACCACCATTGGAATAATTTTGGCAATGGTTGCCAGTAAATTCACAATCGCAGCTTCCTTAATACCTCGGCTTACTAACCAGTGCACCAGCCATACAAAAATGCTTGAGCCAATCAGTGAGTAGAGCGTATTACCTTCACCAAAAATAACGTGGTCTTTGCTGTCGGTAAACATGCCGACGCCTGAAAAGGCAATCACCACATAACCAACAATACCAATGGTAGTACACAACCAATAGCCCCACGCCGAGCAAAACCCGATGAGGTCTCCAAAGCCTTCGCGTGCATAGTTATAAATACCGCCGTCTAGATCTGGCCGTTGACGGGTTAAATGTAATAGCGAGAGGGCCAAGAAAATAATGCCGACCCCAGTAATGAGCCATGCAACAAGAAGGGCAGAGCCGTTGGCAACTTGAGCCATATTTTGGGGGAGGCTAAATACGCCCCACCATAGAACTAAAGACCAGCGCTGTAAGAGACAATAATCCGATTTTGGCAGCAGACATGGTATTTATTCTTTAAAAAATTGAGAAAGTTCAGCAATGTGTTCTGGTCCAATACCACAGCAACCGCCCACTAAACTTGCACCTGCTTGCTGCCATTGTTTGGCAAAAGCAAGATAAGCTGGAGCGTCTAAGTCTTTACGAATTTCATCAAGGCCATCGTTAGCAGTAGCGCTTTCATCTTGCGGTGGGAACGCGTTGGCATAAGCACCAATTTGTACAGACTCAGGAATAAGCCCTTTAATTTCATTAATCGCTTGCAAGATCACTTCAGGTTGGCAGCAGTTAAACAACACCGCTTTGGCATTTGACTGCTTTATAAAGTCAGCCACTTGTTGCATGTTTTCGCCTGAACGAAGTAGCGCTTGTTCTTGTTTAATTTCGTCTTGTAGCGTAAATGACACCCAATAGTCTTTACCATCTTGTGGTAATAACGCATGGACTGTTTCAACTTCTTTTAAGCACGATTGAGTTTCAGCGAGCCAAAAATCAACCTCTGGTGCCAATGTGTTAATAATTGGCTCAGCAAGGTTTTTAGCCTGTTCTGGCTGGAACAAGTCGGCACGGTAAGAACCAAATAACGGTGGTAAGCAGCCTGCGATTTTGACATTTTTGCCGCTTTCTTTAACTGCATTTTTTGCTTGTTCAATCGCAACTTTAATTAAACGCACGCCGTCAGTTTCAAAACGTTCTTCACCAATATGAAATGGCACAACCGCATAGTTATTGGTTGTAATGACTTCTGCACCAGCGTTGATAAAGTCGAGGTGGACTTCTTTTACTGTTTCAGGTGCTTCAATGAGTGCAAGAGCAGACCACTCTGGTTGACGAAACGGAGCGCCACGGCGAGCCAATTCACGGCCTAAACCGCCATCTAAAATTTTCATAAATTACAATGTAAAGGGAGAAAAATAATTCAGCTAATCTAGCGTGTAGATGAATGCTATTCAATCGCTAATATGCTCGATATATTTCTAAATAAATTAGATTGTTATGAATATTTTTTCTTAAAAGGAATTCTGTAAATGCTGTTCAGTTTTACTGATGAACTTCATGTGAAAAAGAAAATAGATATTCATGAAGTATACAGACTAAAAATAGTCTTATAGCGCGCCGTATTGCTGCCAACTTTCACCAGTATGCTGTGTTTGATAATACGCTTTGAGTTGTTCAAGCTGCGTAAAATGTACGCCTGACCAAATCAATAAACTAATTAATATGAGTACCTTAGATAAGCGACGAGTTTTACTCAAGTGTGCAAAAGCCAACACAACAAAAAATAGCGCAGGTAAAAATATAAAGAACTGGATAGGGGAGAAAAATAGATGAGCCATGCTGAAATATAGTGCGGCTGCGCTCATGAGCACATTTAAAACAGCACATAGTTTTTGATATTTACCGAGCTTAAATGCATAAGCCGTTATGGCAATTAACAGGGCTGAGCTGACATAAATGGCTGTACCACCAATCATCCACATATAAAACCCGCTTAACAAAAGATAAGCCAGTAGCAAAACAAGCACGAGCTTAAAACAAAACGGTAAGAGGCGAGGTGATGATTTTAAAGGCGTCATAGCGAATCTAAATATCTCAACAGAAGTCTTAAAAAACAAAAGGACGAATCGAAATTCATCCTTTTGATATTTTACTTATACATCATCAAACTTAGTTTGCTTTTGCAACAGGGGCAGCAGCAGTTTCATCGTTTGCAGCTTTGAACGGAGATGTATAGTTCAAGCCAAGTGTAGAGCTTGTGTACTGACGAACTTTGTCGAGTAACACAGGGTCTTTGCTTAAGTCTTGTTTATAAGAAACCACAATTTCATGAAGCTTCTGATTCCACTTACCTTCAGTTTGCTGAGGGAAAGCTTTTTCAAGCAAGTTAAGCATGATGTATGGAGAAGTCGAAGCACCTGGAGACGCACCTAACAATGCAGTTACTGCACCATCTTTAGATGCAAAGATTTCTGTACCAAATTGAAGTGTTGCAGGTTTACCCGGTTCTTTTTTGATGATTTGAACACGTTGACCACCTTGGCTTAAACGCCAGTCTTCAGCTTTCGCATCTGGGTAGTATTTACGAAGTTCATTGAGACGGTCTTCATCTGACATCATCACTTGGCTCACCAAGTATTTAACAAGATCAAGGTTTTCCAAGCCAACAGTGGTCATTGGTAAAACATTGCTTTTGTTTGTTGAAGCAAGTAAGTCAAGTTGAGAACCATTTTTTAGGAACTTGTTTGAATACGTTGCAAATGGTCCAAACAATACATATTTTTTACCGTCGATATAACGTGTATCAATATGTGGTACAGACATTGGAGGCGCACCAAGTTCCGCACGACCATATACTTTCGCTGTGTGCTGAGCAGTAATTGCTGGGTTGTCAGTAATTAAGAACTCACCACCTACAGGGAAGCCAGCATATTGTTTCGCTTCTGGTAAACCAGTAAGTTGCAATAATTTAACCGCGGCACCGCCTGCACCGATAAATACAAAACGTGTTTTAACGTGATCTGTTTTACCAGTTTTCAAATTTTTGAAAGACACCGTCCAAGTTTTGTCATCATTTTGGCTGATGCCAGTCACTTCAGTTGAAGTCTGTAATTTGAAGTTAGGGTTTTGGTTTAAGTGATTCACTAATTGTTTAGTGATTGAACCATAGTTCACGTCAGAACCAACTTCCATACGAGTCGCTGCAACTTTTTGAGTTGGATCACGATCGGTCATGACTAAAGGCGCCCATTGTTTAATCACAGCTGGGTCTTCAGTAAATTTCATGCCTTTGAAAAGCGGGCTTTGAATCATGGCAGCATAACGTTTTTCTAAGAATTTAACGTTATCGCCCCAAACGAAAGCAATGTGTGGAACTGGGTTAATGAATGTTTTTGGTTCAGCTAAAACGCCTTGTTTTACCTGATATGACCAGAACTGTTTAGCAACTTCAAACTGAGAAGCAACTTTTTCAGCTTTGGCAATTTCCATCTTACCGTTTTTCTCTTCGGTATAGTTCATTTCCATAAAGCCAGAGTGGCCTGTTCCGGCATTGTTAAAGCCGTTTGAACTTTCTTGAGCAACTTGATCAAGACGCTCAAACATACGAATTTGCCAATTCGGTTCAAGCTCAGTGAAATAAGTACCGAGAGTGGCACTCATGATACCGCCGCCAACAAGAACAGCATCAACAACTGGCTCATCTTTTGCAGTTTGTACTTGTTTTGACGCAATCGGTCTAAACAAGAAAACAATACCCGCAATTAAAATAAGAATGATTAATACCAGAAGGTATTTCAAAAACTTTTTCATGTAAGGGGGACCTTAAAATAAGTTATTTGAGTCACTTAAGGTGTGAGGAAACCTAGACAGCGTATCCAGACAAAACGGATATAAATGCGAAAGTAAAATTCTCCAAAACAGAGAACTTTGAAAAAAGAAAAATTACTTGGGATTATCGCAAACACTCTATATTTTAGACTAATTTTGCATTGACAATACAATTTTTATAATAAATGGGTTCTATTAAAATCATAAATATGATTTATATTTGATCAAATTAAACTTTTATAAGATTATTTTTAGTTTTAATCTTATTGTAAGTTATTGAAAATAAATTAATAAAATAAATTTGGTTAAACTTGAGCCATTTGAAGGATATGCTTCGATAAAAATAGGTGAATTTTTAATTTATGACCTATTGATGTAATTAATATCCTTGCATGACCTTATTTTTCTGTCATACATACTTCTTATTAATATGAGTGCTATAAATAATAAATTAAGGGCATATTCCTGCATAAGAAATATGCCCTGAATGATTTTAAGACGCTACATAGAATGGTGCAGTCGAACGTGGTAACGCTTCGCGTCCACGAATTTGGTCTGCAATTTTCTCGGCAATCATAATGGTGGTTGCATTTAAGTTACCGGTAATAATCAGCGGCATAATTGAGGCATCAACTACACGCAAACCATTCATACCGTGTACACGGCCTTGACCATCTACAACAGCCATTTCGTCTTCGCCCATCTTACAGCTACAAGACGGGTGGTAAGCTGTTTCTGCATGGTTACGAACAAAGTCATCAAGCTCTGCATCTGTCTGCAAATGTTTGCCCGGGCTAATTTCATCACCACGATATGGGTCAAGCGCAGGTTGATGCATGATTTCACGCGTGATGCGGATTGCATCACGGAACTCACGCCAGTCTTGTTCAGTCGACATGTAGTTAAACAAGATACTTGGATGCGCAAACGGGTCTTTCGATTTAAGTTTGATACGACCGCGTGAAGGCGAACGCATTGAACCCACGTGTGCTTGGAAGCCATGTTCTTTTACTGCATTACTACCGTTGTAGTTAATAGCTACTGGCAAGAAGTGGTATTGAATGTTTGGCCACTTAAACTCATCCGAACTACGGATAAATCCACCCGCTTCAAACTGGTTACTTGCACCAATACCTGTACCATTGAATAACCACTCGGCACCAATGGCAGGTTGGTTATACCATTTTAAAGCAGGGTATAAAGAAACGGGTTGCTTACATTTATACTGTAAGTACATTTCCAGGTGGTCTTGCAAGTTTTCACCCACGCCCGGCAAATCATGAACCACATCAATGTCCATTGATTTTAAGAAGGTACTTTGACCTACACCTGAACGCTGTAAAATTTGCGGTGACGCAATTGCGCCTGCACACAGTAATACTTCACGTTTAACCAAAGCGCGTTGCAAGTTGTTTTGATCAGCACCAATAATGTATTCAACACCAATCGCTTGCTTTTGATTAAACAAGATTTTATTGGTCGTTGCATGAGTCAAAATAGTGAGGTTTGGACGACCTTTTGCCATATCCAAATAACCACGTGCGGTACTTGAACGGCGGCCTTTAGGCGTAACGGTACGGTCCATTGGACCAAAACCTTCTTGTTGGTATCCATTTAAGTCGTCAGTACGTGGGTAACCTGCCTGTACACCTGCTTCAACCATGGCATGGAACAGCACGTTGTTGCCATTTTTTGGAGTAGCCACTGATACAGGGCCGCTATCACCATGATAGTCGTTGCCACCAATGTCACGAGTTTCGGCTTTTTTGTAGTAAGGCAAACAGTCGGCATAAGTCCAATTCTCAAGGCCTTTATGGGTCGCCCATTGTTCTAAATCCATTGCGTTACCGCGGATATAGCACATACCATTAATTAAAGATGAGCCACCTAAACCTTTACCACGACCACACTCCATACGACGGTTGTTCATGTGTGGCTCTGGGTCAGTTAAATAAGCCCAGTTATAGCGACGACCTTGAAGAGGGTAGGCCAAAGCTGCCGGCATTTGTGTACGGAAATCCAAGCGATAATCTGGTCCACCTGCTTCTAGCAGTAAAACGGTGGTATCTTTGTCTTCAGTAAGACGCGCAGCGAGTACATTTCCGGCAGATCCTGCGCCAATAATAATGTAATCATATTCTTTAATATTCATAACTATCCTTTTTTTTACTAACAGTTTGCCTGAGCAATCTATAAAGACTGCTCGGCATATGTGATTTAGGTTGAAGGTTTTAGAGCGATAGGGGCATTAAAAAATGCTTTGATAATCGCCAAGTTCAACTTGAATAGATTTGATACGGGTATAGTGCCCAAGCGTGGTTAAGCCATTTTCGCGGCCCACACCAGATTGCTTGTAGCCACCGACTGGCATCTCGGCAGGTGATTCACCCCAAGTGTTAATCCAGCAAATACCAGCTTCAATTTGGTGAATAATGCGATGAGCGCGGCTAATATCTTGAGTGACCACACCGGCAGCTAGACCAAAGGTCGTATCGTTGGCACGTTGAATCACTTCTTCTTCGGTTTCATAGCTTAAGATGCTCATGACAGGTCCAAAAATTTCTTCTTGAACAATCGCCATTTGGTCAGTGCAGTCGCTAAATACAGTTGGTAGTACATAAGCGCCTTTGGCAAGCTCGCCTTCGGTCGCACGACCGCCACCGATTAATACTTTAGCGCCTTGTTGTTTGCCTGACTCAATGAAAGACAACACTTTTTCCATATGAGGGAAGCTAGTGAGCGGACCGAAGTTTGTGTCTTCAGCCATTGGGTCACCAATACGAATACGTTTTACACGCTCTACAACCGCTTTTTCAAAGTCGGCTAAACGTGATTTTGGAACAAATACGCGCGTACCGTTGGTACATACTTGACCTGAGCTAAAGAAGTTCGCCATAACTGCAATGTCTGCGGCACGGTTAAGGTCAGCATCTTCACAAATAATCAGTGGCGACTTCCCACCAAGCTCCATAGTCACTTCTTTTAGTGTAGAGCCAGCAGCGCTTGCCATCACTTTTTTGCCAGTTTCTACGCCACCCGTAAATGAGATTTTTTCAATCACAGGATGTTCTGTGAGCCATTGACCGATTTCACGACCAGCACCTTGTACCACGTTAAATACGCCGTCTGGTAAGCCAGCTTCTGTATAGATTTCTGCAAGTTTTAATGCAGTAAGTGGGGTTGTTTCGCTTGGCTTGAAAATCATGGCATTGCCGGCAGCAAGTGCAGGGGCAGATTTCCATAAAGCGATTTGGATTGGATAGTTCCAGGCACCAATACCTGCAACTACGCCTAAAGGTTCACGGCGTGTATAAAAGAAACTTGATTCGCGAAGCGGAACTTGTTCGCCCTGAATAGCTGTTGCAAGTCCTGCGTAGTATTCGAGTACATCTGCACCAGTCACAATATCGACGGTAGATGTTTCGCTGTAGGCTTTACCGGTGTCGAGTGTTTCAAGACGGGCAAGCTCATCATTACGTTCACGGAGAATATCGACAGCACGGCGTAAAATACGTGAACGCTCCATAGCGGTCATGGCTGCCCAGATTTTTTGTCCTTGTTGGGCACTTTTTACAGCAGCTTCAATATCTTGTTCAGATGCCTGTTGAAGAGTCGCGATAATTTCGCCGTTGGCAGGGTTAATACTATTAAATGTTTTACCACTGGTTGCTTCAACGTAGCGTCCATGGATATACAATTGATGAACTTGTACATCACTCATTTTGTCTCTCCTGCAAAGGCTTGTTCGCAAATTGCAATTGCGTTTTTACATAATCGTAAGCAATGGAACGGGCCAGTTCGCTGTCAAATTCATTGTGACGGCTTAAACTGCCACGTAGCCATAATCCATCAATCAATGCTGCCAGACCTCTTGCGGCAACACTGGCCTGTTGTTCATCCATTAACTTGAGAAAATAAAACTTCAAGTTGGAGTACAGGCGTTGATCATTAATCTTTTGCAAACGGCTCAGGTCCGGTACATGCATGCTTGCAGACCAAAAGTCTAACCAGACCCGCATTGCTTTTTCATTTACCTGACTAATGTCAAAGTTAGAGTCAATAATTGCCTTAATCTGGCTTTCCGGATGCGAATCTGCTTCTGCTCTGTACTGTTCGGTTTTCCGACGCAAAACATTGAGCATTTCTTGCATACAGGTATTTATTAACCCTTGTTTGTCACCAAAATAATGGCTGACAATACCGGTCGACAACTCGGCTTTTTTTGCAATTTGTGCAATGGTGGTATTGGATAACCCCACTTCATAAATTACGTCGAGTGCAGCGTTCATAATCTCTTCACGGCGCACATGCTCTGGTTTTACTCTGCGTTTTGTCATGATTGTCCACATCAGCACTTTTACGGGTGCTTTAAATTCAGCATGTTAACTTGCAGAGCATCATAGCACTTTTTTTATCATACTTGTTATTGATTGAACGTTCAATCAATAACAAGTATGATGTGTAAAAATCAATGAATTTTTGAATCTTACTTCGGGGTAGAAGAGATAGAATCAGAAGTTCTTACGGATAGGATGATGCGCATAAGTCCGGTACTTATCACGTTATTTTGGAAAAAATACACCGATTGCAAGGAGCAATAAGATGGTGTTGAAAAGTGATGGATATTCTTCAGACCATATTCGGTTAAATCGTTTTGTATTTTGGAGTTCGGCAGTCAGTATCGGCATTTTTGGCCTATTATTTGTGCTGTTTCCAGAAAAAAGTCAGTTTTGGCTGACCTATGTGCAAGAGCAGGTAAACCACTTTTTCGGGTGGTATTACATGTTGGTGATTGTGCTGTGTTTAGGCTTTGTGGCTTGGCTTGCCTTCTCAAGAGTGGGACAGATTCCTTTAGGAAAAGACCACGACAAACCTGAGTTTGGCTATTTGGCTTGGACCTCAATGTTGTTTTCGGCAGGTATTGGTATCGCATTACTTTATTATGGTGTTGCTGAACCTGTTGACCATTTTCTAAGACCGCCAGAAGGTGAGGCCGGTACTATTCAGGCCGCCCGCAATGCCATGACCTATAGCTTTTTGCACTGGGGTATTCATGGCTGGGTACTTTATGCCTTGTTGGGTGTGACCTTAGGTTATTTTGCCTTTAGACAAGATTTACCACTCGCACTACGCTCGGCACTCTATCCAATTTTTGGAGAGCGAGTTCATGGCCTGGTAGGTGATTTTGTCGATGGCTTTGGTATTTTAGCAACCGTAATTTCTTTGGTGACCAACTTAGGTATTGGTGCTTTGGTGTTGGTTTCAGGCATTTGTTATTTAATTCCTGAAATTCCTGATAACTCTGCAACTTTAATTACTGCAGTTTTAATCATGATGTTTGTGGCGACAGTTACTACAGTGGTCGGGATTGAAAAAGGCTTGGCATGGTTATCACGGATTAATTTACGTTTGCTCTATGCCTTACTTTTATTTGTATTTTTAACAGGACCGACCAACCATTTGTTAAATGGTCTTGTGCAAAATACGGGTGATTACCTTAATAATTTTATGGGTAAAAGCTTTGATATGTATTTATACAATCAAAAAGCCAGTGGCTGGTTGGGTTCATGGACTGTGTTTTATTGGGCATGGTGGATTGCTTGGGCACCTTTTGTAGGAATGTTTATTGCCCGCATTTCCAAAGGCCGAACTATTCGAGAAGTGGTTTTGGGTGTATGCCTTATTCCATTAGGTTTTACCTTGGCTTGGATCTCGATTTTTGGAAATACTGCAATTCATTTAATTCTCAATCAAAAACAGAAAGTTTTAGGTGATATGGTTTTAAGTGACCCTGCATTGTCATTATTCAAATTACTCGAATATCTCCCGTTTAATCCGTATATTGCCGGGATTGTTGTTGTAATTTGTTTCGTTTTATTTTTGACACCGGTTGGGTCTGGTACACTAATGATCGCCAATTTGTCCTCGAAAGGGGGCACCAGTGATAGTGATTCACCGATCTGGTTACGCATCTTTTGGTCTGTGGTCATTACCATTGTAAGTATCGGCTTATTATTAGCAGGTAGTTTTAACTCCATGCAAAGTGCAGTGGTGTTATGTGGTTTACCATTTTCAGTCATTATTTTGCTTTATATGTTTGGTCTAGCCAAAGCCTTAAAGCAAGATGATTTTGACCCGAATGTTGCGAAAAAGCAGTTAGCTATTTCAAAAGACATTTCTATTCCATCGAATTGTGACCAGAACAAAGTGACCGAGGTTTTATAACCTTGGTTCATCACATTTATTTATATTTTTTGCGTTCAAAGCAGTCTTTTCATTATTGTTAAATAGTGAAAAGACTAAATTGAATATTTTATTTTTCTTCTATTCCTTGAGGATTGTATGGCAACAGATAATCCAAGAGCAGTTGATGATTTAACATTATCTAAATCTAAAAAAGACCCGCTTAACCGTGTGGTTTTTTATATTTCAGCTCTAATCATTTTAATCTTTTCTCTCGTTACTTTTTTATTTAACGATTTCGCAAATCGAACCATTAACACCGTCCTTGCGTGGGTAACGTCAACCTTTGGCTGGTACTATTTACTGGCTGCAACGCTGTATATGGTGTTTGTAATTTTCATTGCCTGTTCACGCTATGGTGAGATTAAACTTGGCCCTAAACATTCAAAGCCTGAGTTTAGTTTACTGAGTTGGTCTGCCATGCTGTTTTCGGCAGGTATTGGTATCGATTTAATGTTCTTCTCGGTGGCTGAGCCATTATCTCATTATATGCAGCCGCCTGTTGGCGTAGGTCAGACCTATGAAGCGGCACGCCAAAGTATGGTGTGGACGCTGTTTCACTATGGTTTGACCGGTTGGTGTATGTATGCCTTGATTGGTATGGCACTTGGTTATTTCAGTTATCGCTATAACTTGCCGCTTACCATTCGTTCTGCACTTTACCCAATTTTTGGAAACAGAATTAATGGGGCCATCGGCCATAGTGTAGATACTGCTGCCGTCATCGGGACAATTTTTGGTATTGCGACCACCTGCGGGATTGGCGTGGTACAGCTGAACTATGGTTTACATGTTTTATTAGGACTGCCAGAGAATATCTGGATGCAGTTTGCACTCATTGCCATTGCAGTTGGTATTAGTATTATTTCTGTGACATCTGGGGTGAATAAAGGCCTTCGGATTTTGTCTGAAATCAATATTTATGTATCAATTGGTCTTTTACTGTTTATTTTGTTCTTGGGCAATACCGAGTTTTTACTCAATGCGCTGGTACAAAATATTGGTGATTATTTAACTCGCTTCCCAACCTTAGCCTTACAAAGTTTTGCTTTTGAGCAACCTAAAGATTGGATGAGCAGTTGGACCTTGTTCTTCTGGGCATGGTGGATTGCTTGGTCGCCATTTGTAGGGTTATTTTTGGCCCGCATTTCTAGAGGCCGTACTATTCGTGAGTTTGTGTGCGGGACTTTAATTATTCCTCTGTTATTTACCTTAACGTGGTTATCCATTTTTGGTAATAGCGCATTGCACAGTGTTATTTTTGAAGGCAACCAGACTTTAGCTGCAACGGTATTATCTAATCCGGCACATGGTTTTTATGACCTGTTAGCGCAGTACCCGGGTTTTACCTTTATTGCTTCAGTCGCAACAGTGACGGGCCTTTTATTCTATGTGACTTCTGCCGATTCGGGGGCATTGGTTTTAGGTAACTTCACGACCAAGCTTACCCATATTGATAATGATGCGCCGCGTTGGTTAAGCGTGTTTTGGGCAATTGCCATTGGGCTATTAACGCTTGCTATGCTGATGACCAACGGGATTACCGCTTTACAGAACGCAACCATCATTATGGGACTGCCGTTTAGTTTCGTGATGTTCCTTGTCATGGCGGGGCTTTATAAGTCGCTCAGACTTGAAGACTACAGGCATGCCAGTCGAAGTATGAACGCGGCACCTGTGGTGGGTAACGTCGACATTCTCAATTGGAAACAGCGTTTGACTCGGGTTATGCATCATCCGGGAACGACTGAAACCAGACGAATGCTCGATACCGTTTGCAAACCTGCCGTTCAAGCTGTTGCCGATGAACTCATTAAGCAAGGTATGAACGTAGATGTGCAGCAAACACCACTTGAAGATGAAGAGGCGCTATATCATCTCGATATCACTATTCATTTGGAAGAAGAGCAAAACTTCGTTTATCAGATTTGGCCTGTTCGTTATAGCGCACCTAACTTTAGTCAGCGTGTAAAACGAGGCAAACAGTTCTATTACCGTCTCGAAACCTATCTTTATGAAGGTTCTCAAGACAACGACCTTGTTGGTTACAGTAAAGAACAGGTTATTAATGACATTTTAGATAAATATGAAAGACATATGACGTTCTTACATATTAATCGTATTAGCCCTGGGAACCGTCCATTATTCCCAGATCCACAAGCTTAAGGGGAATATGCATGGTTTCACCATATCTGCATTCTTTTGCTTTATTTTTCTCTTTGCTCAATCCTTTTTTAATGAGCATTTATATGATTGGCCTCATCCGCCATTCAGAAACCAAGGTATTTAACAAAGCCTTAATTCAGGGGAGCTTGATTGCTTATATCGTCTTTATGCTGTTTGCATGGGGCGGTGAAGCAATCTTTAGTAAATACCTGAATGTACGCTTTGAAGCTTTCCAGATTTTTGGTGGTCTTATCTTTTTGGTGATTGGTTACCGCTATGTGTTTCAGGGTGCAGATACCATTGGTGAAATGCGCGGTGCACCAGAACATTTGGCTGGCACCATCGCTATGCCTTTTATGATTGGGCCGGGAACCATTAGTGCAGCTGTGGTGACAGGTATTGAAATGTCGATTGGTGCTGCGGCACTTGTGATCGGGTTTACCATGTTTTTAACATGCAGTATTTTGATCTTGATGAAATTTTCACATGATCATTTACGTTACAAACATGCAAAATACATCGATCGCTATTTCGATATTGTCGGGCGTTTATCTGCTTTATTAATCGGTACGATTGCTGTTGATATGATTATTAATGGCGTTACCGGACTGATCAATAAAGTATAGCGAACCTCATATAAAACGATGCTGTGTCATTTAAAATGGAACAAAATGGCATAGCATCTTTTGATTAATTTTGACCGCTCAATAACTGTTTATTTAAGAAAAACTAAAAAATTATTAAAAATAATAGCTTAAAAAATATTCGTTCAAAAAAAGAATTAACAATATTAAAAAATACGATGCTATGTTGTGGATTTAAGCATGTTTTTTTTGTGAATTATCAACCATAATGTTTTCTGAGCTTGTTTGAGACAGAGTTGAGTCATGCCTACATTAGATGAAATGACAACCGTAACTGACGATCAGTCAGAATTAACCATGTCAGTTTTAATGACACCGGACATGGCAAATTTTTCAGGTAATGTTCATGGTGGAACAATTCTAAAGTTGCTAGACCAAGTGGCCTATGCTTGTGCAAGTCGTTATTCAGGCAGCTATGTCGTAACGTTGTCTGTAGACAAAGTAAATTTTAAAGAACCTATTTATGTAGGTGAACTCGTTACATTTTTAGCGAGTGTGAACCATGTGGGACGTACTTCAATGGAAGTGGGTATCCGTGTGGAAGCTCAAAATATTCAAAAGCGTACCGTTCGTCATACCAATAGCTGTTATTTCACTATGGTTGCGGTTGATGAGCATGGTAAACCACGCGAAGTGCCTAAATTAAATTTAGATACCGAGTGGAAACGTTGCCGATTTGAAGCGGCTGAACATCGTAAGGTATTGCGCTTACAAGAGAATCATAATCCTTCTTGTAGCATGTATAAGAAAACTTCTTAAAAAAAAAGATCGAACCGCAGCATGGTTCGATCTTTTTTCTTCACCGAAATTTAACGTCCTGTTTCGTTTCAGTAAAATTATCTCTGAGCTTGGAGGAGAGTGCAGAGATAATTAACGAGTTGCAGGAGCAGCTTCAGAAGCAGAACCTACAGCGTCAGAAGCAGCATTTGCAGTGTTTGCTTGCTCTTGAGTTGAAACAACAACTTTTTCTTCACCAGCAGTGTTATGTGCTTGGTCGTGCTTAGAAGCAGCGAAAGTTGAAGCAGCAGTTAAAGCTAGTGTAGTAGCGAGTAAAGTTTTAGCTAATTTCATTTTATGGCATCCTTAAATTCATTAAAAAATAAATCAAACCTAATCGTTCTGACCTACATCGAACATATAGGGCTGAATGATTAAGCTAGGACACATGCTAAGCCGAGCTTGGGATTACATCAATTAACTTAACAATCTATTACGCCTATCTTAACAATATGAAATATAACGTCCGTTTATGTGCGTCTACTGTAAAATTAAAGCGCTACTTGAGCGTTAAAAATGTGAAAGAATATTTCGTATTGAGTAAAAAAAAAGCAAGTTAGTTACGTAAACAAAACACTCTGGCATGAATTGTGAATGTCCTTAAATAGGATATTTCGTTTAATTATTATTTTTCTAAAGTTAATTTAGATAATTGATGAGATGCATGTCACATATTTGGTGCTTTAGCCTGATAATTGAAAAGTATATCTTCAAAGTGAAAAATTATTTTCATGCTACTTAAACAGTGATATACCTTTCTTAGTTTTTAAACCTTGTTGATTTGAGCCGCTTGTGAAACTGATTGCCCAAAAAACTGTTCCTACCCATATTATTTCAGGGTTTTTAGGGGCAGGGAAAACGACATTATTGCAACATTTATTAAGTCAGAAACCGAAAGATGAAGTGTGGGCTGTCTTAATGAATGAATTTGGGCAAATCGGAGTCGATCAACAACTCCTACCTCAAGATCAAGGTTATGCAGTCAAAGAACTATTGGGCGGCTGTTTATGTTGTAGTAGCCAACTTCCTATGCATATTGCTTTGGCTCGCTTGTTAAGTGAACAAAAGCCAGACCGACTCTTTATTGAACCTACAGGGCTTGGACACCCTTCGCAATTATTTGATCAGTTAACGGAACCACATTGGCAAAACAGCTTAGCTATGCGTGCACTAGTGACTGTGGTTGATGGTAGTCGTTTGCATGACACCAATTGGGTCAAGCAAAACCTATATGAAGACCAATTAAAAGCTGCACAGATTGTGGTGGTTTCTCATGCCGATACCATGACTTTTGAAGATGAACAGGCACTTGTTGAGCTTAAAGAAGAATACCAACCTTATCAGCAACAATGGCTAAAGACTGAACATGGTCAACTTGAACTGGCGCAAATTGATGTGCCTGCGCGTTTAACTGCACGCTCTATACAGCCTTTACTCAAGCTGCAAAAGCAAATGACTGAAGCCGAAGTTGCAAAAGAAATTCACCAACTGCCTTATCATTATGTCGAGTCGGCGCAGGGTTATATGGTCGCGGGTTGGAAATTTCCTAAGCGTTGGAAATTTGAGTTTTATGCTTTGCTCGATGTGTTGTGTGCACAACAAGACTGGCTACGTATTAAGGGAATTTTTAATACAGATCAGGGATGGAAGACCTTTAACTTTAATCCTGAGCAGTTTAACTATAAGTCTGGTGAAGAGGGCATTGATAACCGCATTGAAATGATTAGCCAACATGAACATGACTGGCTGGCATTTGAAACTGAACTATTAGCTTGCAGAATTGAACAATAGAGAACATTGAAATACTTCAATATTCTCTATGAGAGATTTAATTTTTTATATTAAGTACTTGTTTCGCTTGTGCATGATCGATGTCTTTTTCCCAATGGGCAATGACTACGGTCGCTACACAGTTACCAATTAAGTTGGTGCAGGCACGGATAATTCCGATAAACCAGTCTACAGATAGTAAAAGTACCAAACCAATTGCAGGTAAACTTGGAATTACAGAAAGTGTTGCAGCAAGAATCACTAAGGCTGACCCCGGAATGCCGTGTGCACCTTTCGATGTAATAAGCGAAACTAATAAAATAGCCAGTAAGTCGTGCATGGAGAGATTAATATTGCAGGCCTGTGCAATAAAGATCACGCCTAATGTTAAATAAATTGAAAAGCCGTCTAAATTAAAAGAATAACCGGTAGGAATAACCAGACCGACTGTTGAATCTTTAATTCCCAAGTTTTTAAGCTTTTTCATGATTTGGGGTAAAACGGAATCAGAAGAGGCTGTCCCTAAAACAATAGCGAGTTCATCTTTAAAATAGCCGACAAATTTAAAGATATTCAGTCCGGTGAGTTTTAAAATTGAACCCAAAATAATGACAACAAATAAAATGCAAGTCGCATAAAAGAGTAAAACTAAATAACCGAGTTGCAGGAGTGAATCTAATCCAAATTTTGCAGTGGTATAAGCAACTGAACCAAATACACCAATCGGTGCCAAGCGAATAATGAGTCCCATAATTTTAAAGAAGACTTCCGAAAAAGCTTCAAGCGCTTGACGGACCAACTCTGCTAAATGTTTAGGAATTAACAGTAGGGAAATGCCAAATAAAATAGCGATGAGTAAAACTTGTAAAATATCGCCGTTAGCAAAAGCGGCAGTAAATGTTTTCGGAATAATATTAAGTAAAAACTCTGAACCTGTATGCATGTCATGAGCACGTTCGGTATAGGTACTTAAATCTTTAGCATCTAAATGAGTAATATCGATATTCATACCGACGCCCGGTTTAAAGACATAAGCAACAATAATTCCCAAAATTAAAGCAATACTCGTGACCACTTCAAAATAAAGAATCGTTTTTGCACCGACTTTGCCCATTTTTTTAATATCGTTTGCACCATAGATTCCCAGTACCACTACACAGAATACAATTGGAGCAATCAACATTTTAATGAGAGAAATAAAACCATCACCAAGAGGTTTTAAAGCTAGGGGAAATCATGAAAAGCAAGACCTACTGCAATACCGAGGAAGAGAGCGCAGAGGACTTGTAGAAATAAACTACGTTTAAGTTTTTGCCACATAAGTCATAAAATCAAGAGAGGAATACAACCCCTTTCAAGCAAAAAGCCCGCCAACTTTGAAAGTGGTTAGATGTTTTGAAATAAGATGCAAATGGAGAGGATAAGAAGTTTTACATTACTGAGTTTTTTCTATAATTTTTTAATTAAAATCGAGTATTCTTAGCGCCAAATTTTTGGACATATTAACTATGGCGCTTAAAGCAACAATTTATAAAGCAGATCTGAATATTGCCAATATGGATGACCATATTTATGGCGATTATCAACTGACGCTTGCCTTACATCCTTCTGAAACTTTAGAACGATTAATGGTTCGTGTCATGGCATTTGCACGTTTCGCAAGTGATAGCCTTGAGTTTACCAAAGACCTTTTTGAAACCGATGAGCCTGCACTTTGGCAAAAAGACTTAACAGGACAGTTAGAAACCTGGATTGAAGTTGGTTTACCGTCTGAAGATAAAGTGAAAAAAGCCAGTGCCCGTTGTAAAACTGTGGCAATTGTCGCTTATGGTTCACAAGTTGAAGATTGGTGGAAGAGAAACAGTAAAATTAAAACCTTGAGTAATGTTCAAGTTTGGCAGCTAGCACCTGAAAGTACAGCAGAGTTAGAGCAGCTTTGTGAGCGTACCATCCAGCTTCAGTTAAATGTTATGGACAACGAATGGACTTTGTTAAGTGACAAGGGCCAAGCGAATGTTGTGTGGACCCAATTACAGTAAAACTGAAAAGCGCAACAAATTTTACAAATTCACTTGTTAGACTAAAGATCAAGTCTGAGCTGTGAAATTAAACGAACGGGAATATTATGATCACTGAATTAGAAATTATCGATTTAAAAGTAGGCGAAGGTAAAGAAGCGGTTAAAGGTGCCTTAATTACGACTCACTATACAGGTTGGTTAGAAGACGGCACTAAATTCGACTCTTCCCTTGACCGCGGAAATTATTTCGAGTGTGTCATTGGTACAGGCCGTGTGATTAAAGGTTGGGACCAAGGCATTATGGGAATGAAAGTTGGCGGAAAACGTAAACTTATGGTTCCTGCTCATTTGGCTTATGGCGAACGCAAAATGGGTAAAATTATTCCGGCAAACTCAAATTTGATTTTTGAAATTGAATTATTTGATGTAAAAACTCGCGATGATTGAAATCAAACCGTTTAGAGCTCGACTTTATCTATAAGCTTTAAATATAAATATATTCGATATTTATATTTTAGCTTTTTAAATATTTAAGATTATTTTCAGTTTATTTAATTATAAAGGTGAACTGAAAAACTGTTCTGTTAGGGCAGTTTGAACTTAAGGACTAAATAAATAAGAATTTTAGTTCTTAAGTTTAAATTTCACATAAATAATCTATATTGCTATTGAGACGCTATTTCATGATTACCCGCTTTGCATCTCCTTTGTTGAACCTCACGCTTGGCTTGGCTCTAGCAGGCTTGTCAGGTATGGCATTAGCTAACCCACCTAAAATAGATGCTTCAACACTTACGGTCATTGGGTATCATGAAATTACCGATACTAAAAATGCCTTAATTCCTCAATATGCGGTCACCACTCAACAATTTACTGAGCATGTCGATTGGCTGCAAAAAAATGGCTTCCATTTTATTACCGTAGACCAGTTGATCCGTGCTCATCAGGGCAAGGCGGCACTTCCAACCAAGCCAGTTTTATTAACTGTAGATGATGGTTATCAGTCTTTCTACCAAAATGCATATCCTGTTATTAAGGCTAAAAAAATCCCAGTGGTACTTGCGGTAGTGGGTTCATGGTTAGAACCAAAAGCAGGGCAGAAAGTCGATTTTTCGGGTGAAGAAATTCCACGTGATAAAATCTTAAGCTGGGGTGAGCTCAAAGAAATGCAAGATAGCGGGTTTGTTGAAATTGCAAGCCATAGTTATCATTTACACCGCGGTATTACAGGCAACCCGCAAGGGAACTCTGAACCAGCGGCAACGACACGTTTTTATGATGTAAAAACTAAAACTTATGAAAATGACAGCCAATATCAGGCTCGTATTTATAATGATTTAAAAAAGAATAATCAGCTACTTAAAGAGCATGGTATACGTTCACCACGTATTATGGTGTGGCCATATGGTCGCTATAATATGCAAACGGTCCAAATTGCTAAAAAGCTTGGCATGCCAATTACCATCACGCTTGATGATGGCGCGGATCATGCGAAACAATCTCTACAAAATATGAGCCGTATTTTGGTAGAGGGCGGAATGAGTACTAATGATTTGGCTCAAGAGATTAAGAACCGTGAATTAAACTTAACGGATAACAACCGTCCGCAAAAAATCATGCATATTGATCTCGACTATATTTATGATCCGGATCCGCAACAACAAGAACGAAATTTGGGGCACTTGTTAGATCGAATTAATGCGATGGGGGTAAATACAGTTTATTTGCAGGCATTTTCAGATCCGGATGCTAATGGTTCTGCCGATATGGTATATTTCCCGAACCGTCATATCCCAATGCGTGCGGACTTGTTTAACCGTGTAGCATGGCAAATTCAAACCCGTACGCCTGTAAGTCGTATTTATGCTTGGATGCCTCTATTGGCCTGGGAATTACCAAAAACTGATCCGGTATCAAAAGATTTAGTCGTGACAGAGCAGGCAAAAGCTGGTGAACACCTGAATATGGGTTATATCCGTTTAAGTCCGTTCTCACCTCAGGCTCGCCAAACTATTCGTGAGATTTATCAAGATTTGGCCAAGTCAGCGTCTTTCAATGGAATTTTATTCCATGACGATGTCACATTATCTGATTATGAAGATGCAAGCCCAGATGCATTAAAAGCTTATGCGAAACAAGGCTTACCAACAGATTTGGCAAAAATCCGTGAAAACGATCAAGATTTGCAAAAATGGACCGCATATAAGACAAAATATCTAGATGATTTTGCAATGCAACTTGTTGAAGACGTGCGACAATATGAACCGTTCTTGCTTACAGCTCGTAACTTATATGCGCAAGTTGCCTTAAAACCATATGCGGAAAACTGGTATTCACAATCGCTTGAAGAGTCATTAAGACGTTATGATTTTACGGCTATTATGGCAATGCCTTATATGGAGCAGGTCGATAACGCCGATCAATTTTATAAAGACATGATTGATCGCGTGAAAAAATATCCAAACGGCATTAAGAAAACAGTTTTTGAGCTACAAGCAACAAACTGGCGTAACAACGAAAAGGTACCGTCAACTGAAATGGCAGCAACAATTCACTCACTCTATCAGCAAGGTGCAATGCACGTTGCATACTATCCAGATGACCCAATCAAAGATCATCCGGACGTGAACGTGATGCATAAAGCATTTGCTGAAAAATCATCTCGTCTTGTGCCATAGGCGAGGCTGAAACATGACAATCTTTGCTGCTATATGGTCGCATGCCTTAAAATTCGTTTTCTATTATCCATTATTTATGTCGTATTTATGGATGATTGGCGCGATCATTTTCTATTGGAAGGAACGTAAAGCTCCGCCTTATGATCAGCCAGCTCCATTAGAAAGCTATCCTAAAGTTGCTGTGCTTATTCCTTGTTTTAATGAAGGGGATAATGCAGAGGAAACGATTACTCATGCTTTAAAATTGGATTATCCTCATTTTGAAGTCATTGCGATTAATGATGGCAGTTCGGATAATACAGGTGAAGTGCTGGATCGGTTAGCTGAACAACATGAAAAACTCCGTGTTGTTCATCTTGCACAAAACCAAGGTAAAGCCATGGGGTTGCAAGCTGGAAGCTTAATGACCGATGCCGAGTTTTTAATTGGTATTGATGGTGATGCTTTACTTGACCCGCATGCAGCAAAGTGGATGGTTCGTCATTTTCTTCAAAATCCGACTGTTGCAGCCGTGACGGGTAACCCGCGTATCCGTACCCGTTCAACTTTATTAGGTCGTATTCAGGTTGGTGAGTTTTCTTCAATTGTCGGCATGATTAAACGTGCTCAGCGTACCTTTGGCCGTTTATTTACTGTATCTGGTGTTATTACGGCTTTTCGTAAGAGCGCTGTTCACCAAGTGGACTATTGGTCACCTAATATGTTGACCGAAGACATCGATATTACTTGGAAATTGCAACGTGCCGGCTGGGACATTCGTTTTGAACCGAATGCCTTGGTTTGGATTTTAATGCCTGAAACTTTAAACGGATTGTGGAAACAGCGTTTACGTTGGGCAATGGGTGGAGCACAGGTATTAATTAAAAATATTGATGTGTTCACCAAACCAAAATTGAACTTTTTATGGCCTTTAATGTTTGAGCTTTGCTTAACTTTAGTCTGGTCATATTTAATGCTGGCGATGGCTTTATTGTGGGTGGTACATTTTATTTTACCGGTCCCTGCATTAGCCGTTGTGAGCTCTCCATTTTTACCGTATGGTAGCGGTATTTTATTGGGGGCAACCTGTCTCATTCAGTTTGCTTTAAGCAAATGGATGGATAGTCGTTATGAACCGCATCTAGGAAAAAACTATTTCTGGATGATCTGGTATCCATTGGTCTTTTGGCTAATCACCATCTCGGCAACTATTGTGGCATTTCCAAAAGTCTTACGACGTGGAGATGAGAAACGTGCGCGTTGGGTGAGCCCGGATCGGGGCATTCGTGGATGAAATGCAAGAGTCATGAGATTTTAAAGATCGTGCTGTATTGATGTCTGGGGAAAAACCACAGCACTTCGTTAGGTAAAGAGAAATGAAGACAAATTCGTTGATTATTGATTTACGCCGTCAATTGCCATGGCATAAACGCTATGCTTCTACAACAAGCACAGCCATGATGTGGGCGGCTTGGTTGTTGTTGTGGCGTCCATTCGTGTTTATCTGGGTATTGGCAGAGCTGCAAAAAACTCATTTAGTACATCGTTTGTTCAGTGCATTCGGTGTAGGAATTGAACATGGTATTACAGCGCTGATTGCTTGTGCGGTCGGGTTGCTACTCTGGAGTCATGTGTTGCCTGAACGCCGTGTAGAAGGTAGTGAACTGAACATGAAACAGACAGATGACTATGCGCGCTATTTTGATTTGCCTGTGCAAGAAATTGAGCAGGGTCGTAGCCAAAAAATTACGGTCGTTCACCATAATGAATTTGGTAAAATCATTAGAGTTGAATAAAGTATATTTATGAAAGAAAGCCCACATCATGTGGGCTTTCTTTTCACTAATTTCGGTATATCCATAAGTTTTAAACTGTAGAGCGCAGTGCTTGAGTAGGACTTATTTACCTTTAAAAACAGGAGGTCTTTTTTGCAGCATGGCGAAAACACCTTCTTGAACATCTTCTGTTGTGAGTAAAGGCTGAAGATGGTTTTGCAGTTGGTTAAAAGCCACTTCGTAACCTTCATTGACTGCCTCACGAGCAGAGGCGAGGGTCGCTTTTACAGCAAGTGGTGCAGCTTGCGCGATATGTTCAGCAAGTTCTATAGCACGTTTAAGCTCCGTACCTTCTGGACATATTTCTGTAATGAGGTTCATGTCAAAAGCAGTTTTGGCATCAAAAGAGTCACCAGTGAGCAAATAGCGCATGGCTTTGGCCCAACCCGCGGCTTGAGTAAAACGTGCAGTTGCTCCGCCAAAAGGTAAGATGCCACGTTGAACTTCCATTTGAGCAAATTGGGTATTTTCACTCGCAATCGTAATATCTGCATTCAGAAATAGTTCTATACCAGCGGTATAGCAATAACCCTGCACTGCCACTATCAAAGGTTTACTCAGTTTTCGGCCTATTGTGCCCCAAGGGTTAATTTCGTTTTCACTAAAATCAAATACACCCGTAGCGAGTTTAGGCTGTAACTCAACTAGGTCTAAACCAGCTGTAAAATGGTCACCGTGAGCAAAAACAATCGCACAGCGCAGGGCGTCATTATTTTCATATTCGGTGAGCGCTAGTGATAAGTCTTTGATCATGTGACTATCAAAAGCATTACGTTTTGCTGCCCGATCTAAGCCAATTAAAAAAATATGTCCGCGAGTTTCACGGCTGACTTTTCCTTCTTGATTTGACATATTTTCATGCTCTTTTATTTGCCTTTCATTATCTTTTAAACAATCATTGAAAAACTAGCAAATAGAAATTGTTAGCAACTCGATCAGTATTTCTTTTATTTATCTATTGAAATAAATCAATTTCATGCGAAAAGGATAAATCCTTAGACAGAGTCAATTTCCATGATTTATTTAAATTAGCAGTTTGCTTCGCTTTATATTTTTCTCATAATACGCTGTCAAATTGATCTCAATAAGCAGCTTCTCTTATGTCACCTCTAGAAATTTTCGCGGTCTTAATTAGCCTCATTGGAGTTGGATTAACGGTAATCCGTAATATGTGGTGCTGGCTGTTTAATTTCTTTGCTTTTGTCCTATATGCCTATTTGTTTTACGAATTTAAGCTTTATGGCGAAACGATTTTGCAATTCTTTTTTATGGTCGTAAATTTTTATGGCTTTTACTATTGGCTCAAAGGAAAACAGCAAGATCATGACATTCGAATCGAGCCTATTGCAGTTCAAACAGCTATCATTCAAATGATTATTGCCGCGGTAGGTGGCTTAGTCTTTGGTTTGGTTCTTAAAAACTTTACCGATGCAGCGGTGCCGATGCTCGACTCACAGCTTGCAGCATTTAGCTTGCTTGCAACTTACTGGACCAGCCGAAAGCATATTGCGACATGGATCCTTTGGGTATTTGTCGATATTGTTTATGTCGGCATGTTTATCTATAAAGAGCTGTTTTTAACTTCAGCCTTATATGCAGCCTTTGTATTAATGGCAGCTTATGGTTGGTATCAATGGGAAAAGGTCAAAAGAAAGCAGAACTTAGGTGTTGGGCAGCTTTAATTGGGAGAATAAGCATGTTGTTGAGTTTAGATGTTTATAAACAACAACAGTTTGATCAAATTGCTGCAAAAATTATAGCTGAGCCTGCAAAATATATAGATTTTAATTCAGTATCGGATTTTTATAACGCTGCTTGGCTCAAGAACTTTCCACAAGGGACCCAAGTCTCTGCGACAGGTTTAGATGATGGGGCTGAAGAGTTTTATGCAGTAGTACAGTTTAAACAGCAGTACTTAAAGTTTGATATTAAAGAAAATCATTCAACACTGAGTTTTCAGAATATGAATGGTGAAACTTTTAAGTGTAATTTTTAATTGAAGAAATAAGAGTATTAAAAAAAGCGACTTAACGTCGCTTTTTTTAATAGATAAATTTTGAAATTTTATCTGCCGTTGCGATGACTAGAGCAGCGATATCTTCTTTAAAGGTCTTCTCATCATAGGTGGTAATTGGGCAACTCACTGAAAGGACAGCCACCATTTTTCCATTTGATTGTTTGAAAATAGGAGCAGCACAAGCAGCCATGTCATGGTTGTAATGTCCCCAGCTCACCATCGACTTTTGAGTTTTTACATAATTTAATTTTTGCAATAACGCTTTTAAACTGGTTGGGGTAAGTTCTGAGTAACTATCCCAGTCATTAAAATTGCGATAGCGTTGACGTACTTCTGCCTCTGGTAAATCTGACAATAACATTTGACCAATAACTGTAGCATGGGCAGGCCAGCGAGTACCTAAACTAATATTGCTGGTAAACGTACCCATAGATTGAACGTTATTTACAAAAACAATGTGTGTACCTTCTAAAACGGTCAGGTGTACTGCAAGTTTGGTCTGGTCACGTAGTTCTTTCATTAAAGGCGTTGATAAATCAAGTAATGAAAGCTTTGATAAACTGTTAAAACCAAGCTCCATAACTTTTGAATCAAGCGCATATGTTTTTTGTGAAGCCTTTCTTAAGTAACCGCAAGCTTCAAGTGTATAGATAAGCCGAAATGCACTAGAACGGTTCACTTCCAAAATTTCGGCAATTTCTGTAATCGTCATTTCTTGTGCTTGTTGATTAAATGCTTGCAAGATGGCTAAACCACGCACAAGCCCTGGTACTAAATACCTATCATCATTTTTTGTTGTTTCTGATTCTTGCGAATCTTCTTCAATCTCTAGGCTCATTCGTGTCGTTTTCCTATAAATAAAACAGGGTTCGAATTGGGGCATTATGCTTTATTTTAGAACTATTGTAATTATAAAGATTACATAAAACAATTTTTATATTTAAAACATTGTTTCTAACTTGAAACGTAACAAATTATTTAAAATTTATTAATCAATTGATTTTAATATTTATTTTTACTTTGACAAAAATTAATCAAGAGGATTATGCTTAGCTTGTGTTTTGAAAATCAAATTATGTTTTGTATATAAAACAAAATGAGGACGCAAGGTATGAGTTGGATCTCAGTTTGTCAGCAGGGTGACGTTAGCGAAGATGAGCCGAAAGCCGTCGAAGTTGAAGGGAAAAAAATTGGTGTTTTTTTTGTCGATGAAAATTACTTCGCTATCGAAAATGTTTGCCCTCATGCGTATGCCTTATTAACGGAAGGATTTATCGAAGATCAAACTGTGGAATGTCCATTGCACGAAGCAATTTTTGACATTCAGACAGGTGAGCTAAAAAGTGGACCCGGGTGTAGAAACCTATGTACGTACCCAGTTCGTGTTGAAGGACAGGATATTCAAATTCAACTCTAGTCCTCACATGTACAAGGAAGCAGAACAATGAAGACATTTAATGAAAAGTTGGCAAGCTGGATTCATGCAACGCCGGCAACCGAAGCAGGTATCAACAATATTCAAGTTCCAGGTCAATCTGAATTGTTGGTTTGGCAAACACGTTATAAAGAACCGACTCTCTACGAACAAGACTTTGTAAAGAACTTGATTCAGGCATTTTCTGCGGGCGCAACAGAATTAGATGAGGTTGTTTCTGCACTTAATCAGCAAGGTTTCCGCTCTGAATCTGGTGATGAATGGACTTCTGAGAGCTTTACAGAAGAAATGCAACGTTTAGGTTATTGATTCAGGGAAGAATAAAATGAACGCAATCGTATCAACTTCACAAAGCGCTGAAGAATATTTAGAACTTGGTTTACGTGACCAATGGCATCCGGTTTTAGCAAGTTGGGAAGTCGCTGCTAATCCGGTTGGGATTACCCGTTTAGGTGAAAACATTGTGGTTTGGCGTGATGCCGAAGGTCAGGTACATGCGCTTGAAGATCGCTGTCCACACCGCGGTGCTCGTCTTTCACTCGGCTGGAACTTGGGTGATCGAGTTGCTTGCTGGTATCACGGTGTTGAAGTTCGTGCTGATGGTGTGGTTGCTGATGTGCCAGCCGTTCATGAATGCCCAATGACTGGAACCAAGTGTTTAAAGAGCTATCCGGTCATTGAACAGCATGGTGCAATCTTCATCTGGTTTGGTATCGATGCAAATGAACAACCCGCACCGCTTGAGTTCCCAGAACAACTGGCAAGCGAAGAGTGGAGTTCATTCCTTTGCCAAGCAGACTGGAAAGTAAACCATCAATATGCCATTGATAACGTCATGGACCCAATGCACGGTACATATTTGCACTGTACTTCACATTCAATGGCAGAAGGTGAACGTACCGCAGAGATGAAACACCGCACAACTGAAAATGGTTTTGTTTTTGAAAAAGAAGGCCAAACAGGTGTGAACTTTGACTGGGTTGAATATGGTTCGACCGGTGCAAGTTGGTTACGTCTTTCAATTCCTTACCGTAAACAGTTTGGTCCGGGTGGTGAATTCTGGATTGTGGGTTACGCAACGCCAATTGATGCCAATAATACCCGTGTATTTTTCTGGCGCTGCCGTAAGGTGAGTGGTTGGCAACGTAATGTATGGCGCTTCTTATATCGCAATCATTTAGAACAATTGCATTGGGATGTATTGGAACAAGACCGCATTATTTTAGAAAACCTTGCGCCAAATGCACGTGCAAGAGAATTCTTATATCAGCACGACGTTGGGCTTGCACGTTTACGCCGTTTAATGAAGAAAGAAGCTGAGAAGCAATTAAAGAAAATTGCTGCGCTAAATGCATCAAACCGTATCGAGATGCAGGAAGAAGCTCATGGCTAATGTAGCGTTGTTGCAAGGCAAAAAAGTTTTAGTGACTGGTGCTGCACGTGGTTTAGGGCGGGATTTCGCTCAAGCCATTGCCGAGGCTGGTGCTGAAGTTGTGATGGCAGATATTTTGTCTGACTTGGTGCAACAAGAAGCGCAAGCGTTACAGCAACAAGGGCTAAACGTTCATGCAGTAACAGTTGACCTTGCCAATGCAGACTCTATTGAAAATGCGGTTGCAAAAAGCGTGGAAGTATTACAAGGACTAGATGGCCTTGTGAACTGTGCAGCGCTTGCAACCAATGTCGGTGGAAAAAATATGATTGATTACGATCCTGAACTTTGGGATCGAGTCATGAATATTAATGTAAAAGGCACATGGTTAATTACAAAAGCGTGTATTCCACATTTAAAACAATCGGCTGCCGGCAAGATTATTAATGTTGCGTCAGATACAGCACTTTGGGGCGCGCCAAACCTGATGGCTTATGTGGCGAGTAAAGGTGCAATTGTTGCCATGACGCGTTCAATGGCAAGAGAGTTGGGGCAGTTCAATATTTGTGTCAACACATTGTCTCCGGGGCTGACACTGGTTGAAGCAACCGAGTATGTGCCACAGGAACGTCATGATTTATATGTCAACGGAAGAGCGATTCAACGTCAGCAACTTCCACAAGATTTAAATGGAACAGCATTGTATCTACTGTCGGATTTGTCCTCTTTTGTGACAGGTCAAAATATTCCGGTCAATGGCGGTTTTGTCTTTAACTAAGGAGTAGTCAAATGATTACAGGGATCGAGATTTTAAAGTTTGGAGTTGAAGATAGAGCCGCTTCAAACAAGTTTTTGGCAGATTTTGGTTTAAGCCAAAGTACTTCGGATATTGAAGGCACAGATCTTTACCAAACCCAAAATGGCAGCAAGATTTATCTATTTAATTGTGATGATGACCGTTTGCCTGCTGCCATTGAACAAGGTTCAACTTTACGTGAAGTCACTTGGGGCGTTGATAGTCTTCAAGACCTTGAAGACTTGGCAGCTCGTTTGGCCGATGTAGACGGTTTTAAACGTACTGAAAATACAGTTCAGTGTCTTGACCCAAATGGCATGACTATTCGTTTTGAACAAAGTTTTGTTAAGGAAGTTCCTGAACTTAAAACGGAAGGCATTAACCAATACGGCAATATTCAGCGTGTTAATGCAGCAAGTCCTGTTTATGAAAAAGGTCAACCTGTTGCGATTGGACATGTGGTGTTTTTCACACCGGATTTAGCAACTACTGAAAACTTCTATATTGAAAAAGTAGGCTTTCATTTATCTGATGCTTACAAAAATCGCGGTGCATTCTTACGTTGTCGCGGTGAAGGTTATCACCACGATTTATTCTTACTTAGCGTTCCAAATAAACCTGCGGGCCTAAATCACGTTGCATTTGTTGTTCGTGATATTCATGAGGTGATTGGAGGCGGTTTACATATGAACCGTTCAGAGTGGTCAACCTTTATTGGACCGGGACGTCATCCAATTTCTTCTGCTTATTTCTGGTACGTCAACTCACCATTGGGTGGTGCATTTGAATATTACACCAACGATGATTATTTGACCGAAGAATGGCAGCCACGTGTAGAAGAACATCGTCTAGAGCTTTTCACCGAGTGGGCGATTGAAGGTGGTCTTGATGACAAAACCCGCCGTCAGGTGAAGCCTGTTTAACAGGCATTGCTTTACAAGGAAGAAAGGCTATGGAAAAGATTGTAATTGTAGGGGCGGGGCAGGCTGCAGGTTGGGCAGTTAGTACCTTACGTCAAAATGGATATGTGGGTGAAATTCATGTGGTCTCAAATGAAGATCAGGTGTTTTATGAGCGTCCGCCACTGTCTAAGCAAGTACTTTCAAAAGAAGCAAGTTATGAAAGTTTGAATCTGTTCTCTCCAGAACAGGTTCAAGAGTTCAACATTCAATGGCACAAACCGGAAATTGCAACAAAAGTCGATCGCGAGCAAAAGCAGGTTCATTTAGAAAGTGGACAGGTTTTACCCTATGACAAATTGTTGATTGCAACAGGAAGCCGCGCCCGTGTACCCGTCAATACATGGCAGTTCATTCCAAATGTTGTGACTTTACGAAATGTACGTGACTGTGAACGTCTGGCTGAAATTTTAAAGAATGCAAAAAATGTGGCTGTGATTGGCGGTGGCTGGATTGGTTTGGAAATCGCTGCAACCGCACGTAAGCAAGGGAAAGAGGTTCATATTTTTGAATATGGTGACCGCTTATGTGCAAGAAGTGTGAGTCCGGAAGTTTCTGCATTTTTAAAAAATATGCATGAGGCTCAAGGCACAAAAATTCATTTAGACAGCAAGAGCCTTCATTTGGTGGAAGCACCAGATCAAAAAGTTGAAGTGGTGAACCATCCTCAACATAGTCAGTTATTTGATTGTGTTGTAGTGGGTGCAGGTGCCGAAATTGCGAAAGAGTTAGGCGTACACGCTGGGCTCGATGTGAAAGATGGCATTGTAGTGAATTGTTTTGCAAACCTCAGATCAAGACATTTATGCCGCAGGTGATGTCGCGATTCATCCGGGTTTGGGCTATTGCATTCAGTCTTGGGCAAATGCACAAAATCAGGCGATTGCAGCTGCGAAATCAATGCTCGGAATTGAAACTGAATATACCGATATTCCTTGGCTTTGGTCTGATCAATATCACTTTAATATCCAGATTTTAGGAACATATCAACCTGAAAAAAACAAAGAAGTGGTGATTCGCCAAGGTGGTGAAGATCAGGTGAGCTATCTATATCTGGACCATGAAAATCGCTTGCTGAATATGATTGCCATTAATGACTCGAAGTTAATCAAGCTGGCAAAGCGTTGGATGCAAGCCAACACCGTTTTAGATCCAAAATTATTAGCAGATGCTGAATTTAATGTCATGAAGTTAAAACCGTAAACATTAAATCTGGTTCTCATTACCAAATCGAAGGAATGACACATGAGTAATGAAGAAAAAAGTGGATTAAAGCATTGGGTACCTGCTTTTGTCCTTATGGTGTGTGTAGTACTGGCATTTTTCGACAAGATCAGTATTGCGGTTTTATTTTCAGACCCACATTTTCAAAGCTCGATGGGAATTGCTGAAGATAAAGCCAAGCTCGGATGGCTCATGACAAGTTTTTTACTTGCTTATGGTTTTTCATCAGTCTTCCTAAGCTTTTTAGGCGACATTTTTAACCCAAAGAAAATGTTGTTCTGGAGTGTGACTTCTTGGGGTTTACTCATGCTTTGCATGGGCTTTACCACCAGCTACTCAGGCATGTTGATTTTACGGGTTCTACTCGGTTTGGCAGAAGGTCCGCTATTTGCTTTGGCGTACACCATTGTTAAGCAGACTTATACAGACCGTCAGCAGGCACGTGCCTCAACCATGTTCTTACTGGGTACACCGATTGGTGCATTCCTTGGGTTCCCAATTACGGCAGCCGTTCTGGCACACCACGATTGGCACACCACTTTTTTTGTGATGGCTGCGCTCACACTCATTGCAATTTTAAGCATTGTTTTTGGTCTGCGTAACTTACAGCTCAAGAAAACTGTTGAGCTTGAAGGTGAAAGTAAACGTACTAACTTCAAAGGCCATATCGCCAACACCAAAGTACTTGTGAGCAATAGCGCATTCTGGTTGGTGTGCTTATTCAATATTGCCTTAATGACTTATTTGTGGGGCCTAAACAGTTGGGTTCCTTCTTATCTCATGCAAGACAAAGGATTCAACCTCAAAGAGTTTGGGGTGTATTCAAGCTTTCCATTCATTGCCATGTTAATTGGCGAAGTGGTTGGTGCGTTTTTATCTGACAAATTAGGCCGCCGCGCAATTCAAGTATTCAGCGGTTTATTACTCGCGGGCATCTTCATGTATGTGATGGTCATTATGACTGAGCCATTATTGATTATTGCTGCCATGTCTTTAAGCGCTATGGCGTGGGGCTTTGGAGTAGCTGCGGTATTTGCTCTGCTTGCCCGAGTAACCACCTCAAATGTAGGTGCGACAGCGGGTGGAATATTTAATGGGTTAGGCAATTTTGCAAGTGCAATTGCACCTGTACTGATCGGTTACATCGTGATGCAAACACATAGTTTTAATTTGGGAATTACCTTCTTGGCTGCAGTCGCTGTCATTGGGTCGTTGTTCTTGGTTCCTCTTTTAAAACGTTATTAATTCACTGTATAGGAGTTTAAAAAATGACTACACAACAATTCGAATCGTGGAAACAGCCGGAAGGCGCTTCTTTAGAAGATTGGTTAAACACACGTATTGCTCGCTTTGAGACTCGTAAATATGACTTTGAGGCTTTGAAGTTCCAAGCTGATTACGACCCGAAATATCGTCGTGCTCAAATGCGCTATATGGGAACGGGTGCAACTGGTGTTGCAAATGACAGCAACACTGTACCTGCAGAGAACTTTACGTTTTCGACTATGGTGCTACCACCACAGTGTGAAGGTCCTTTGCATATTCACCACGACGTTGAAGAAGTTTTCTTTATGCTCCGCGGCGAAATTGATTTGTTTATTGAGCACAACGGAGAGAAATTCCAGACCCGTTTAAAAGAGCGTGACCTGATTTCAATTCCACCGGGAATCTACCGTGGTTTGTTTAACCCAGGTCAAGAAGACGCCTTGATGTGCGTGATGTTGGGAACAGGTAAACCAACAATTCCTAACTATCCACCAGAGCATCCATTGTCTCAAATCAAACGTTAATTGTTTGATGAAGTGAATAAAAGGAAAGAATTAAAAATGATGACACTCATTGAAAAGTTAGCAGAATTTCCGGTGAAAACGGTCAATGTTCAAGGCCAGCAACAAGCCTATCGGGAAGCTGGTCAGGGCGAATACCTTGTGCTGTTGCATGGCATTAGTTCCGGTTCTGCTTCATGGGTAAACCAACTTGAAGTGCTGTCTCATCATTTTCATGTCATTGCCTGGGACGCACCGGGCTATGGCAAATCAGCTGAACTTTTAACGGATCAGCCCAATGCTACCGACTACGCAAAGCGTTTGGCAGCGTTGTTCGATGCTTTAAAAATTGAAAAAGCGATTGTAGTGGGACACTCATTAGGTGCCTTACAGGGCAGTGCATTTGCTGCACTTTACCCCGAGCGAGTGAAACACTTGGTGGTCGCTAACTTGGCGCAAGGCTACCAACGCCACGATGAACAAACACAAATTCAGGTTTTTGAAAAAAGACCAAAAATGTTGAAAGAACTCGGTGCTAAAGGAATGGCCCAAAGTCGTGGACCTCATTTGATTTATAAACAAGAGCCACAAGCCTTAGCTTTAGTTTCAGAAGTGATGCAGCAGTTGACCTTACAAGGTTTCACACATGCATCGTACTTACTGGCATATGACGAAATACGTAATTATTTAACCGATTTAAAAGTCCCATGCACAGTGATTGCAGGGCAGCAAGATCAAATCACTCCTGCGTTAGGTATACAAGAGCTTGCTCAGGAATTGCAGTTGGAACAGCGCTTCGTCATAGAAGATGCAGGACATTTAAGTTATGTCGACCAACCGCAAGCATTTAACCAAATTATGTTGACGATTCAGAAACAATCGTAAGAGAGATTAAGGATTATGAGCTTCCAAGTTGAAGGAAAAGTTGCAGTTGTTACCGGTGGCTCATCTGGGATTGGGCTGGCTGCTGTTGAAATACTGGTTGCAGAGGGTGCAAAAGTTGCTTGGTGTGGTCGCGATGAAGAACGTTTAAATGCTTCTAAGCACTATATTTTAGAAAAATTTCCACATGCCAATATTTTTACCAAAGCATGTAATGTTTTGAAAAAAGAAGAAGTTCAGCAATTTGCCAAAGAGGTCAAACTCAATTTGGGCAATGTGGACATGCTTATTAACAATGCTGGACAAGGCCGTGTTTCAAATTTTGAAAATACACAAGATGAAGACTGGATGAAAGAGATTGAGCTGAAATATTTCAGTGTTTTACATCCGGTACGGGCTTTTCTTGACGATTTAAAACAGTCGGCAAATGCCTCAATTACCAATGTGAATTCGTTACTGGCATTGCAACCGGAACCACACATGATTGCGACTTCATCTGCACGCGCTGCACTGTTGAATTTAACCCATTCTTTGGCACATGAATTTACTCAATATGGCGTTCGTGTGAACTCGATTTTACTCGGTATGGTCGAATCTGCGCAGTGGAAACGCCGTTATGAGACCCGTTCAGATTTAAATCTGTCATGGGAAGAGTGGACAGGCAATATCGCAAAAAACCGTGGTATCCCAATGCAGCGTTTAGGCCGCCCGGAAGAGCCTGCACGTGCTTTAGTTTTCTTGGCATCACCATTGGCATCTTACACCACAGGTTCGGCAATAGATGTCTCAGGTGGTTTTAACAAACATTTATAAATATCAGGTGCTGTCATGAAAAAGTTGATGATGATTGGTTTTGGCGCAATGGCAGCAGAAGTGTATGCCCACTTGCCTCAAGATCTGCAACTCAAGTGGATTGTAGTGCCATCTCGCAGCATTGAAAAAGTTCAATCACAAGTCACGTCTGACATTCAAGTGATTTCAGATATTGAGCAATGTGATGGTACGCCAGACTATGTCATTGAGGTGGCAGGTCAAGCAGCAGTGAAAGAGCATGCTCAAAAAGTTTTAGCGAAAGGCTGGACCATTGGTCTGATTTCGGTGGGTACTTTGGCTGATAGTGAATTTTTGGTTCAGCTTAAGCAAACTGCCGAAAAATGATGCCCATCTGCATTTACTGGCAGGGGCTATCGCAGGTATTGACGGTATTTCTGCTGCTAAAGAAGGTGGCTTGCAAAAGGTCACTTACAAGGGCTGCAAAAGTCCAAAAAGCTGGAAGGGCAGTTATGCAGAGCAATTGGTCGATTTAGACCATGTTTCAGAACCTACGGTCTTTTTTACAGGAACTGCTCGTGAAGCTGCCATGAAATTTCCTGCCAATGCCAACGTTGCAGCAACCATTGCACTTGCAGGGCTTGGAATGGATGAAACCATGGTTGAGTTAACTGTTGATCCAACTATCAACAAGAACAAACACACCATTGTGGCAGAAGGTGGCTTTGGACAAATGACCATTGAACTGGTGGGCGTGCCGTTGCCAAGTAACCCGAAAACATCAACTTTGGCTGCGCTTAGCGTGATTCGTGCTTGTCGCAATAGTGTAGAAGCAATACAGATTTAAGAAGGATTTGATCATGGCAAAGGAAATTTATATTGCGGGTGAATGGCGATTAGGCCGTGGTGCAGTCATTCAAAGCCTGTTTCCGGCAGATCAGTCGGTAAACGCTGAGCTTTCAACAGCAACGCTTGAAGATGTAAATGAAGCAATTGAAAAGGCAGATCAGGCTTGGCGTGAACCGAGCTGGAGAAACAGCTTACCGCATGAGCGTGCACGTATTCTCTATAAAGTTGCAGACATTATTGAAGCGCGTGTAGATGAATTAGCGAAACTACAAACCCGCGATAATGGAAAGCCTTTAACCGAAACTCGTGGCTTGGTGATGAGCGCGGCGGCAACTGCACGCTATGTTGCTGCGGCATGTGAAACGCTGAACGATGAGCTCACCACTCAGCGTGCTCCAGACTTTATGACCATGAGTGTGCATGAACCAGTGGGCGTTGTGGCAGCCATTACCCCTTGGAACTCTCCAATTGCGAGTGAAGTTCAAAAGCTTGCTCCAGCTTTGGCAGCAGGAAATGCCGTAGTGTTAAAACCAGCAGAAGCAACTTCACTGATTGCTTTAGAGCTTGCCAAAATTTTTGAAGAAGCAGGTTTACCAAAAGGCTTACTCAGCGTGCTAGTTGGGCGCGGTTCTGTGATTGGTGATGCAATTGCTCAGCACCCATTGGTTCGTAAAATTTCTTTTACAGGTGGAACAACCACAGGTCGTCATTTGGCACATATTGCCGCAGACAAACTGATTACCACTTCGCTTGAGTTAGGTGGTAAGTCACCAACCATCGTTTTACCAGATGCAGATGTCGAACTGGCTGCTAAAGGTGTGGCGTACGGTATTTTTAGCTCGGCAGGCCAAGCGTGTATCGCAGGTTCTCGCTTGTTTATTCATAGCAGTCTTTACGATCAGTTTTTAACGCGTTTGGTTGAAATTACCAAAGGCTTACGTGTGGGCCATCCAGAACAAGCGGGTGTGCATTTAGGGCCACTGGTCAATGACAAACATTTGCATTCCGTCGACCGCTATGTACAGCTTGCCAAAAGCGAAGGTGGTCAAGTTTTGATTGGTGGTGAGGCACTTACGACTGGTGACTATGCCAAAGGAAGCTATTACTTACCGACCATCATCACGGGCTTAAATAACAGTGCTCAAACCTGTCAGGAAGAAATTTTTGGCCCTGTTTTAGTCGTTATGAAATATGACAACGAGCAAGATTTAATTGCTCAAGCCAATGACAGTTGTTTTGGTCTTGCCGCAGGTATCTGGACTGAAAGCTACCGTAAAGCTTGGCGTATTGCACGTGCGTTAGAAGTTGGAACGGTATGGATTAATACCTATAAAAAATTCTCGATTAGTGCGCCTTTTGGTGGCTTTAAAGACAGTGGAATCGGACGCGAAAAAGGCCGTTTGGGCATTTTATCGTACATGCAACAAAAGAGTATTTATATGGGGCTGAATGAACAGCCTAACCCTTGGTGCGATTAATAAATTCAAGGACTGAAAACAAATTTTGAGGAACAGACATGACTGAACGTGTAAATGTAGGCGAAGCAATCGCAAGAGTTTTAGAAGCGCACCAAGTTGATAGTATTTATGGTGTTATTTCCATCCACAATTTACCTATTGCCGATGCAGTAGGGCGCCGTGAAAAAATGCGCTTTGTCGCAGCCCGTGGTGAAGCGGGTGCAGTCACCATGGCAGATGCACACTCGCGTTTTAAAGGTCTAGGTGTAGCGTTGACCAGTACAGGTGCTGGGGCAGGTAATGCGGTAGGTTCACTGATTGAAGCAATGAACGCGGGTAGCCCTGTATTGCATTTAACTGGTCAAGTTGAGCGTGAGTATCTTGACCGTGATGCAAGCTTTATCCATGAAACCAAAGACCAACTTACATTCTTGCGTGCATCAAGCAAAGCGGCGTTCCGTATTACCAGTCCAGACAATGCCGTTGGCGTGATTCGTGAAGCCATCCGTGTAGCAACTACAGTTCCAATGGGGCCAGTAAGTGTTGAGCTACCAATTGATGTACAAGCAGCAGAAATTGATTTGCCACTTAATCTTGGGCCAGTCAAAGCACTTGAGTTGCCACAGGCAGAGCAAGCTGAAATTGATCTTCTTGTAAGCGAAATCAAAAAAGCAAAACGTCCAATTTTCTGGATTGGTGGTGGAACTTTAAATAGCGTTGCTGAAGTGAAAGCAATTGCAGATTTAGGTATTCCGGTTGTGTCGTCTACACACGGCCGTGGTGTGTTGGCAGATGATCATCCACGTAGTTTAGGTGCGTTCCATAACTCGGCAGGCGTTGAGCAATTATTAAAAGATGCTGACTTAATGGTTGTGGTGGGTTCTCGTTTACGTAGTAATGAAACCAAAACTTATTCGGTTGAATTCCCTGAAAACATTATTCAGGTAGATGCCAACCCAGTGGCTCAGCAACGTAATTACAAAATCCGCAACTTCATTTGTGGCGATGCCAAAGATGTCTTAACACGTGTGTTAGAACAGCTTCAAGGAACTTCAAAAGTTGATGCCGATTACGATGCTGCTGTAGTAGCGGCTAAACAGGCTGCAATTGATGCGCTGCGTAAGCAAATCGACCAATACGCTTTAATTTGTGATCACTTACGTGCAGCTTTACCTCAAGACGGCATTTTTGTACGTGACATCACCATGTCGGGTAGTACATGGGGTAGTCGTTTATTCCCTGTACAAGCACCAAACCAAAACATCCACTCACTTGCGGGTGCAATTGGGTTAGGCCTTGCAACAGCAATCGGTGCTTCAGTTGCTAACCCTGACAAAAAAGTAATTGGTTTAGTCGGCGATGGCGGCTTAATGCTTGGTATTGGTGAAATTGCAACTATGGTGCAAGAAAACACCAATATGGTCCTAATGATTATGAATGACGGTGGTTATGGCGTAATGCGTGGCATTCAAAATAACTACTTCGGTGGTCGCCAGTATTTCAATGAACTGCATACTCCAGACTATAAACTTCTTGGCGAATCAATGGGTGTGAAAAGCTGGAAAGTGGGTAGTGCAGATGAGTTTAAAACGGTTATTCAAGAGGCTGTTGCTTTTGAAGGGCCAACCGTGATCGAGCTCGATATGAACTCGATTGGACCATTAAACTTCGCAGGTCCACCGCAAAAGAAATTGTATTAACCAGTTTGGATGGTTTAGTACATATGCGATGGGAGCTGCTAAGCCATCCTTTTTTTAGATAAATTTTTTTGTCTAAAAAACAATAAAAACGAAGTTTTACAGGTAAAACAAATAAAGTTCCAGCAGGACGCTGGAACTCAATCAAGGATGTAGAGATGAAAAAGACTTCATTGATCATGGCATTCATTGCACCGCTTACGCTGGGGGTAAGCGTCAATGCATTTGCAAAAGACTCATTGCTTGAATGGAAAAGTGATGACGGCAACGACTCATTAAAGTTAGGTGGGGTGGTTCGGTTAAATCAACGTTATGAAGATTGGGAAGGCCCAAACCGCGGTTTCGGTAAGCTCTATTTTGATATTTTCAGAGTCGATTTAAAAGGTAAGTTTGATGATGCTTACATCAACGCCAGCTATCTATTTCAAGACCAGCAGAAAACATCTATTGAAAAGGCATACGTTGGCTATAACTTAAATGCCAATAACAGCATTGAAGCAGGTCTGGTTTATAAACCTTTTACAATTTATCCCTATCCGCAAAATGGCTGGACCTATCACATTCCATTCTTTTTAGGGTATGGAAATAACATTGCGCCGGGACTTAACTGGAATTATCACGACAAAGATTGGGATGTAAAACTCGGTTACTACCCGCAAATGTTAGAGACCAACTTGCGTTATTCACCTGAGAGTGCAACTTATGATGATTTGGCAGGAAATGCATTTCCATCTCAAAAAGCCTATCAAAATGAAAAGCGCAATCAAATCAATACCCGCATTGTTCGCAAGTTAGAAACCGATTTTGGTAAGCAGGAGTTTGGTGTTTCTGGCGCGATTGCACAGTTACATAACAAAGTGACCGATAAAGACGGCAAATATTATGCAGTCGGTTTGCATACCGAAAACAACTACAATCGCTTTAATTTACAAAGTTCTGTCATTCACTATCAATACGATGCTAAAAATCCGGATGGTGTAAATAGTGATATGACTTTGATGGGGGCGAATGGTTTTACACCTGCTTATTTCATTGCTTCGGAAGGAACCATTGCCAGTTTAAACCTTGCTTATACGTTGCCTGTGACCAATATGGGCAAGCTAAAAGCCATTAAGTTTTATAATGACTATAGTTATCTCGATAAAAAACGTGATGATTGGTCAGACTCGCAAATGAATACCACAGGGATGATGTTTATTGCTTCACCATTTATGGTTTGGGCAGATTATACGTGGGGTAAAAACTCCAACATTATTGGTGGCTCTACAAACTCAACGGGTTATACCTCTGCAACTTCACCAAATAGTGATAAATGGCTATACCGTATTAACTTTAATATCGGGTTTACTTTCTAAAATAAGCAGCATTAAAAAAAACCACGCAATCGGCGTGGTTTTTTATTTAATAAGTGAAAATTTTTAATACCTGTTTTTTTCAAACTTATTCCAAAACACAAAGGCAGTTACAAAGGCCAAAATGGTTAGCGCGAAAATATAATACATCGCACCAATATCACTATATTGGCTGAGCCAATGAACTAAAGGCAGTGTCATACCACCAACAATTGCATACGATAAATTATAAGAAAATGAAATGCCCGAGAAGCGAACAGGCGCGGGGAACATTTTAACCATACTGCTCGACACCATGCCGACAGTACCAGAGCATAGACCCAACAACATATATAAACCAAAAATGGTTGAATGTGCCGCGTGCCCCAAACTGTTATAAAAAACTGCCGCTGTAAGTGCCACAGCAAGCGCACCGACCATCATGACTTTGCCACAGCCAAAACGGTCAGCAAAATAGCCTGCCAAAATACAGCCGACCATTTGCATGATAATAGCTGCACTTTGCATTTCAAAAGTCTGTGCGCGCTCAAAGCCAAACGTACCAGTTAATAAATTTGGCATAGCTAAAATCACCACCACCACACAGCCTGTTAAAAACCATGTAAATAACATACCAATCGCAACGGCTGTTTTATGCGTTTTTAAGACTTGTTTTATAGGCATTTCTTTTGAAATTTCTTTACGAGCCTGCATAGCTTTAAACACAGGCGTTTCTTTTAAATAAGTTCGTAAATAAAGTGCGACCAGACCAAAAATACCACCTGCAATGAAAGGAATACGCCATGCCCAGTCATGGATTTGTCCTTCACTAAAATTCAGCGAAATCCATAAAGACATGAGCGCGCCTAGTAAAATTCCTAAAGATAGCCCAGCGGTGAGTAACCCATTTGCCAGTCCGATTTTTCTTTCAGGTACATGTTCAGACACAAATGTCCACGCGGCTGGAATTTCACCCCCAATTGCAATACCTTGCACCACACGCATGAGTAATAAAAGTAGCGGTGCCAAATATCCGATATTTTCAAAGGTGGGCAAAATCCCGATAAACAGGGTCGGCAGTGCCATCAGTAAAATAGAAAGTGAAAATAACTTTTTGCGCCCGACCAAGTCACCAAAATGGGCCATGACGACCCCGCCTAAGGGCCTAAAAAAGTAACCTGCCGCAAAAATACCGTAAGTATTGAGCATGGCCCAAAACGGACTAAGTGTGCTGGGGAAAAAGAGGTCGGAAATGATTTTGGCGTAAAACACATAAATCACAAAATCATAAAACTCTAAAGCTCCACCCAATGAAGAAAGGGCAAGGGTTCGTTTATCTTCTTTATTAAGATAGTTCGCGTCCTGCAAAGTTAATTCCTGATCCATTTTTTACTTAATTGTTGTAATTGAAGTTTGGATATTAATGGAAAAGTGAAATAAAAGTAAATGGAGAAAATTTGTTCTATAGGGCAACGCCGATTGGACTTACGCAGATCAAAAAGCTTTAAAACAAAAAACGCTTTAGATAAAACAAAAACAGATGTAGGAATGACTTTTCTTTTGGGGCGTTCAGCGACACAATAAAACTTGTCATAGCCAGTTTAATAAGAGATTCAAAGGATGAGTGTGGTTTTACCTGTCGCGAAGCGTGGTGAAGATATTTTAAAACTAATTGCGGCTCCCGTTTCGGCAAATGAGTTAAACAGTAATTGGCTTTATCAGCTTGCTGACGCTATGCATGCAACTATGCTTGAGCGCAATGGAGTAGGGATTGCTGCACCGCAAGTTTATATCTCTAAACGCGTTATTATTGTGGCTTCTCGACCAAATCCACGCTATCCGGATGCGCCTGAAATGAATGCTGTGGTCATGGTAAATCCAGAAATTTTAGAATTTTCGAGTGAAATGTGTTTGGGCGAAGAAGGCTGCTTAAGTGTACCGGATGAGCGTGGACAAGTTGAACGTGCAGAAATGGTGAAGGTGAAATACTTAACACTTCAGGGTGAAGCAGTTGAAACAATTTTTCACGGTTTTCCTGCTCGTATTGTTCAACACGAGGTCGATCATTTAAATGGAATCTTGTTTGTAGAAAGAATAAGCTAATCTTCCGTTTAAAGTTTTGAAAAACCTATAATGAGCTTGAAATAAATAAGAGAACAGAATTAAAATATTTATATCGTAATTTTTAACTCATTACAAAAGATATAATTTTAATATTATCAGCAGGTTGTGCTGAAATTTTGCGCGATGTTGTAAATCTCCTCATTTAAGGTTACTGACCATGAAAACCCCTCTCCCAGATTATTTGGCAAATGTTATAGAAGCCTGTGACATCGATAACAGCGGTCATCTCGCCGATTATATTCCTGAGTTGGCAAATGCAAACCCAAATCGATTAGCTTTAGCAATGTCTACGGTAGATGGTGAAATTTATTCGGTCGGCGATGATGATGTTGAATTCACCATACAATCGATTTCTAAACCTTTTGTGTATGCTTATGTTTTACAACAACTTGGTATTGATGCAGTTCTTGCGAAAGTAGGGGTAGAGCCTTCGGGGGAAGCCTTCAATGAAATTTCATTGGGTAAAGATGGTCGTCCAAAAAATCCGATGATCAACTCTGGTGCAATTACTGTACATTCCTTGATTCAGGTCAAACATGGTTTGCATAGTGCAGAAATTCTACGACGTTTTATGAGCGAGCTTGCTGGTCGCGAATTAAGTTTTGATGAGTCTGTTTATGATTCGGAAGTCAAAACAGCCTACCGTAATCTTTCGATCGGTTATATGTTGCGCACGGTGGGGATTTTGGAAACTGACCCTGTCGATATTGTGAATGGTTACATTCGTCAATGTGCGATCATGGTTACAGTTAAAGATTTAGTACGCATGGGCAGTGTGCTTGCCAATGGCGGGGTCGACCCTAAAACTGGAAAACGATTACTGAACCGATCTGTAGTGAGACAAGTACTCAGTGTCATGATGAGCTGTGGCATGTATGATGCCGCGGGTGACTGGCTTTCAACTGTCGGTATTCCTGCTAAAAGTGGTGTAGCAGGCGGTATTTTGGGTGTGCTGCCGGGTCAAGTTAGTATTGCTGCTTTTTCACCTCGACTAGATGAGCACGGTCATAGCGTTCGAGGAATCGATATTTTAGAGCGATTATCTCGTGACATGGGATTACATCTCATGGAAGGTACGCCTTCTGCACAAACGATTGTACAAAGTCATTACCGTACAGGAAAAGATGCATCGTTAAGTGTGTATGTGCTTCGAGGGGTATTGAAATTTACCGAAGCTGAAATGTTGTTGCGTATTTTACAAGACGAGACCACTGACCAAAGCACAATCGTGATTGATTTAACCCAGATTTCACTTATCCACGATGTGGGTAAACGTATGTTCTTAGAAGGTGTAGATCGTCTGATTGAT
>NZ_POYH01000041.1:0-25495 GCF_002899995.1 Acinetobacter sp. AKBS16
TTATTATAATCATGAGAGAATCAAGGTGAAGCTACAAGGTTTATCCCCTGTACAATATAGAAACCAGTTTATAAAAACTGCTTAACTAACTGTCCAACTTTATGGGGGCAGATCATTCCGCCGCAGAGGGGGCACGTAGGGATGCCCACAAAAAAGAGAGACTTTTTCGTGTGCTTTGGGTAAATACGGCCTGCTAAAACCGACTGGCAATGTGGCCAGCAGGCAAAGGATAGTGCTCTGCCCTATTACAGTCAAGCACACAAAATGACATTTGTTTTAAAATAGATCATTAAAAAGTAAAGATAAATAATTAAAATTTATTGTTCATTTGGGATTTATATAAAAATCCTTTTCACTTGGAAATTACTTATAATTATTTTTTAGAACTTCTGAATTTTGGGTTTGAAGTTTTTTCTAAAACAACCACTTTACCTGTACCTAACCCGCGAAAAAAATAATTAATGATATATAAGAATAACAAGCCAAAATAAAAAATCGGGAAAATACTAAAGACAGTTGTTACTATTTCCCAAAACATCACCCCGATTCTGTAATTATAACTAAATGCTATAAGTCCACCTCTACGTCTAGGTCTTTGCTGAGTAATATCATCCTCAATAAAGTGAATAATTCCCATGACAAAACACCCAGCAAAGGTACTTGAGACTAAAGTCTTTTTAACTAGAGGCTTTTCTAACCAACGGTATTTTTTTGAAGATTCAAATTCGGCTTTGAAAAAGAATTTATAGATTTCCTCTTGATAAGCTTTATTAATTCCATATTTTCTAATAAAAAAATAACATATAACACAACCAACAATAAACATGACTATGGTTATATAAAGGCTGTAAAGAATCGTAAAAAACGGTAATGGCCCTTTCGTACCAATAGTCACATGCATAATTTGTGTGATGTATTGATATATTTCGTACTGCCATTCGTTTTTAGGATAAGTAGGAAATACAAATAAAGGAATAATAAAAAGAATAGAACATATAGCTATACTCCCTTTGTTCTCTTTAATTTTCCGTGCAAGCGTAGAAAGAAAGTTTTTAGAGGCCATATCTATATTTTACAATTTGGAATCATATGTTTAGCTTTATAAAACTCATCAAAAGCTTTTTAAAATATTCATAAAAAGCCATGCATTTTATTTAATATCTTGCGAGCAAACTTTACTTTATGTTTTAAATGAAATCAAAAAGAATTAATAGAAGGAAATATACGCTCATCTTTTTAAAATACTTTTTATTGTGCCCTTTTATATTCGGAAAGAGCACATTCTGGATATAAAATAGCGTAACCAACCTTTGTATTTAATATATGCTAAAGGTATTATCTCTGCTGCTAAAGTAAGTATCATACAATATAAAAAACCGTGCTCCCAAGATAATTTAGGCATTACAGCAAAGTCCATCCCATAAAATGTACCTACCAATGTTAGTGGTAAAAACACAGCAGTAATAATAGTAAAGACCTTAACAATTTGGTTTTGTTTAATATTCATCATATTCGTGACAGCATTCTGAAGATATCTAACTTTTTCATACTCAAATGACGCGTATTTCTTAACTTCCACAACGTCACAAGCTAGTTTAGATACTAAAATCTGCGGTTCTACCAAATCACTATCAAATGATGGTGGTAGAACGAAGGCGGGTTGACAGACCAGTCATCTAGAAACCGGCACGCACAAGGCGTCCCACCTCCGTCCTACCGCTACGAAGGTTAGTAGCCAAGCCCCATACAGTCAAGCACACAAAATGACATTTGTTTTAAAATAGATCATTAAAAATTAAGGATAAATAATTAAAATTTATTATTAATTTGGGATTTATAAAGTCTCGGTTTAAAGGCCTTTAAATCTCTCAGTTGACTGTATAAAAAGGCATAACAAAATCAGTAAAACTTCGCTTCACCAGCAGGACGAGTTTTAAACCTTCTATGAAACCACATGTATTGTGTTGGGGCGATCCGAATCTGGTTTTCAATAATTTTATTGACGCGTTCAGCATCATTCACTTCGCATTCGCTAGGAAAGTTTTCAAGTTTAGGTTCTACCAGTACGTTGTATTGAGGATCTCGAATATCCCCGCTTCTGTAAAAATATAAAGGTATTGCAACAGCGTTTGAAATATCCATGAGTCTTCGATGTGCCGTGACTGTTGCTGCCTGTATTCCAAAGAATGAAGCCATAACACCTTGCTTTAAACCAAAGTCCTGATCAGGGCTATACCAGATTGCATGACTATTTTTGAGTTTTTCAATTAAGCTACGCATGTTGTCTTTTGCAATCTGATTTTTATAAACCCTAGCGCGACTACGATGAATGAGGAAATCCATGAAAGGATTATTTTGAGGTCTATACACCACATCCATATCAAAAAATAGCGTACATGCAGCACCTCCGGCATCAAGTAATGTGCTATGCGTGCCTAACAGCAGAATACCGCGATCCCGATTGTCATTTAGATGTTCCAAGCCTTCTATATGAACTCTTTTTTTAAACCATGCAGGACAATACCAAGCATTTAAGGCTTCAAATATACCAATCATCGTATCGGTAAAAACCGACTTAGCCTTGGCCTCAATTTGCTCAGGTGTTTTTTCCGGAAAACATGCACCTAAATTTCTTAAAGTCGTTTTCCTTCTAGAACCCAATAGTGTCCAAGCAATTTTTGAAAATAGTTTTGCTAAGCGCCACTGGATTGCCCAAGGCAAGTACGCAAGAAACATTAGAATAAAAGCTGTGAACCAGATACCCCAATATTTTAATGATAGAAAGGAAAATTGAAATTGCCCTGATTGATACTGCGCTTCAGGTTTCGTCATATTGTAAATATCTAGAGGTATAGAAATTCATCCTAACACACTCGCACTCTACATACGTTTGTAAAGTGTGTCTTAATATTAGGCTCAATCTAGCAAACTACTGCTAAACAGTACTGGTGAGTGCTCCGATTTATTCTTTATCGGTCTTGATGGGCAATTGCTTGATAAAGTCATTTAAAGACATTGGACAGCCCCATAAATAGCCCTGAAACTCGGTACAACCATTACTTTTAAAAGCACTAAACTGTTCAGCCGTTTCTATTCCTTCTACCAACACGCGAAGGTTTAAATCTAGGCCAATTTTAATTATACCCGTCACTAATTTATTGCTGCGTTTATCATCTAAAGCTGCCTGTACAAAGCTGCGATCAATTTTAATTTGTTTAATTGGCATTTTTTGTAAATAGCTTAACGATGAATACCCTGTGCCAAAGTCATCAAGTGAAAGCTGAATACCATGCTTAGACAAGAAGTGCATTTTTTCGATCATGCTCGCACAATTATTTAAAGCAATATTTTCAGTAATTTCTAATATGAGCCGAGAGGGATTGAAGTCATACCGCTGAACCAGACCAATCACAGTGTGCTCAAAGTTAGATTGCATAAAATGATCAGCACTAATATTGATTGAAAGCGTAAGATCTTTGGTCTCTTCTTTTTTACTCCAGTCTTGTAAAACTTGGCAGGCTTGGTCCAATACCCACTCGCCGATCTCTGGCATTAACCCAAAAGTTGCCGCTGCCGGAATAAACTCTTTTGTTGGAATATACCCTAAAACCGTGATGCCATCTTAACAAGGCTTCCGCACCAATCAGTTTTTCTGACGAATTAACTTGGGGCTGATAAAAAAGCTCAAATTGTTGCTTGGTGAGTGCCAAACGTAGATTGTGCTCCATACTGCTTTCTATTTGTATTTCTAATTGCATGGTATAAATTGAAATACAAATCATAAGTGTGGCGACACAAGTGGCTATCCACCCACCATGATCACGAATATCTTCTGATAAAGGTATGGCACTATCGAGAGTAAAAGAGCTTCCACTAAAAAATATAAAGCAGCCAATCGAAAGTAAAATTAAAACAATTTGTAAGAAGCTTGGCTCTCTACGGTAATTCAAATACCCCAATATCGCTCCGGCAGGTAAAAACAAATGGGCCACTCGAGGGCGATCAGGCGTAGCAACATCGAAAAATAAGCAAAAGACAACTGGAAAAACCAGTAGAACCGCTTGTGATAAAAGTATCCCTGCCGAAATACGGTTTATATAAATAAGAAAAAAGCTAAATATGGAAATTAGTGTGAAACAGATATCCATATAAACAATCACCCACATTTGGGCAAATGCAAAATATATAGTCCAAAACAAGCAAAAAATAATACAAATAAAGATATTTGCTTTGGCTGCGATTGTAAGCTGCTGGTCCTTTAGGGAGCGGTAATTTTTCTTGTGTTTTTTAAAGTAAGACGAAGTTATCATAAATAAACCAACCGTAAATATTTCTTTAAAGGACCCCAGCCAGCTTGGTCATTGATACTCCATTTCAATATTTACCAATAAAACGTAATCGTTTCTCCCATTGTGATTTGTACTTATTATTTTGAGTTCAAGTTTCAACCATCTTAATGGTATAGCCCGATTAGGTCACTTGAACGATACTGCTTTTTAAACACTCTATAATTTTAAAGTATCATGACTTAACGATACATGCCTATGACTCTCAGGTACAGCCTTTAAGTGCAGAAAAATTAGTGAATTACAATTTTTGCATTAAATATTTTTATTATTTAGATTCATCAATAGGAACATTTAAAATAATGCACATGTGTGCTTAATTATGCTGCTAATGACCAAGTTGTGAGCTTTGTTGTTCTGAGATTGGAGCTAAAAGCTAAAGAAGCCATGAGATACCCATCTCATATTTTTGATCGGTCTATCTCATGTTTACCAGAAATATTTATTTTTAATAATATAGAAGTCTCAGCTTATACCTTATTACGTTTATAAGAAAAATAAGAGCAACCTGCACACGATGCCATAATAATTGTTATGCCTAGAACCTGAAAACTATTTAATCGTTCATCTAAAATCAGCCATCCAGCCAAAGCGCTGACTGCGGGTGACGCACTTAGTAAAATCCCAAAAACTCGAGGATGCAGTTTTTTCATGGCAATCATATCTAATATAAATGGAATAGCACTTGCTAGCATCGCCATAAGTAAACATGTAAAAAGAATCTTATAACTATCAAAAATATGGATAATGTGAGATGCACCTAAAGGTGTTGCAAATAAAGCCGCTATAAACATTCCAGTCGCAACAGAGCTACCACCACCTTGTGCAACTTTTGAGCCATAAATCACATACAGTCCCCAACCCACTGCAGCTAATAAAGCATACGTCATGCCAATAAAACTAAAGTTATTATTGGCATTGCCCATAGGTAGAAGAAGCAAACCAATAATAGATAATCCACCCCAAAAATAATCTAATTTATTTTTAGACATTAAAATAGCAACCGTAAGTGGTCCTAACACTTCGATGGAAATCGCAATCCCAACAGACATGTAAGAAAAAGCTTTATAAACCAATGTATTCATTAAAGTGAGGATTGATCCATAAATAATTAGATTTTTCCAATTGGTCTGTTTATTCCACTGTCGCCATGGTTTGACTATCCATAAGAAACAGGCCGATAAGGCAAGTCGAGCTAAGGTGACTCCTTCAGCAGTAAGAATCGGAAAAAGGACTTTTGCTATTGCTGCGCCGATCTGTACAGAAACTAAAGATAAAAATGCGGCTGCAAATGCCATGCCTTGCTTGGAGTTTGTCTCAATCATCATATTTACCGCTCTGGGAATGATTGAAATTTTAATTCTCTATAATCAATATATTTCTTCTATTTTTCACGGTAAAACGATTAAATAACTCTATATTTAACATTTAATGAGAGATTTACTCATGTCAGAGATTTCTTTAGATAATTTTGATTATGCGATCTTAAGAATACTGCAAAAAGACAATAAAACTTCCCATCGAGAAATTTCTGAAAAAATCGGTCTATCCGCTGCATCTGTACAAAGGCGTATAACTCGGATGGAAGAAAAACAAATCATCCTAAAAAATTGCGCTATCTTAAATCCTCTCAAATTTGGTGAAAAAATTACTTCCATTATTGAGGTCCGCCTTAGCGAAGACCGTTCAGTAGTTATGGACAGAGCGAAGCTATACTTTGCTTCTGTTGAAGAAATTCAACAGTGCTACTTCGTGAATGGAGGAGTTTCATTTATAATTATCATGCTGAGCAATAACTTATCTCATTTTGAAAGTTTAGTTAGAAAACATTTCGCTGATAATGAAGACGTGAAAACTTATAGAACACTCATTGTTTTAGATCGCGTAAAAGTAAACTTTGAGTTGAATATTTAAATTTTTCAATCCTTGGCTTAAAAGACCCAATTGCTCTATTTTTATGTCTTGCTACATTCAACCTCTATTTCAATGCTTGATCACTTTTTTTCGTTAACTCAAATTTGTTACCATTGCACCACTGGAATGGTCTGAAGTCACTTTATACTAGGGATGCTGATTCTAAAGTTCATCCAGTTGTTGTACTTTTCTTGAATTACATTCATTTTTTAAAGACTTGAAATTGGTTAATAAACCAAAAGTAGATTTTTCGTTTTTTAAGGGTTTATTACGCATGAATAGCGCTGAAATCATGGCTGATCTCTCCAACCACACTCCAATGATGCAGCAATATCTCAAAGTCAAAAAAGACTATCAACATGCGTTGCTGTTTTATCGTATGGGCGACTTTTATGAATTGTTCTTTGAAGACGCGCATTTAGCAGCCAAACTTTTAGGTATTACCTTAACCCATCGGGGTAAAGCAAATGGCAACCCGATTCCAATGGCAGGTGTTCCCTACCATTCAGCCGAAGGTTATTTGGCGCGTTTAGTAAAAGCCGGCCGAACTGTAGCTATTTGTGAGCAAGTCGGCGAAGTTACTGGCAAAGGCCCGGTTGAACGCAAAGTTGTTCGTATTCTTACACCGGGTACTTTAACCGACGACGCACTACTTACAAGTTATCAATCGTCTAACCTTGTTGCGCTATGTATCCATCAAAACCAGATCGGTTTTGCTTTACTCGACTTAAGTGCGGGTATTTTTAAAGTTCAACAACAAGACTACAAACCGGAACAACTTCCAATTGAACTGGCTCGCCTCATGCCAAGTGAAATTTTGATTGATGAAGATCTGGTTGACACGAATATTATCGAACAAATTAAAAAGCATTTAGATTGCCCTGTAACCAAGCGCCCAAATGTCGATTTTAATTTAAACAATGCGCAAAAAACCTTATGTGACCAGTTCTCTGTATCAACACTCTCTGGTTTCGGACTAGACCCGTTACCTTTGGCTAAAGCCGCCGCGGCAGCACTTATTCACTATGCCAAAGAAACTCAAAAAACGGCGTTACCTCATATCCGTTCAATTCTTTTAGAACAAAGTTCTGACTTTATTGCGCTCGACCCAATCACGCGCCGTAACTTAGAAATTATTGAACCTTTGTTTGAGCATGGAACTTCTTTATTTCAGCTTGTGAACGATTGCCAAACCGCAATGGGTGGACGTTTACTTAGCCGAACACTCATGCAACCTGTTCGTGATACAGCATTACTTGATGCACGTTTAGATGCGATTGAGCAATTGATTCAAGGCTACCATGAAAGCCCTGTTCGTCTGGTACTTAAAGAAATTGGTGATATTGAACGTGTTCTTAGTCGTGTGGCGCTGGGTAGTGCGCGACCACGTGATTTAGTTCAACTTCGTCATGCTTGCGCGCAAATTCCATTTTTAAGAAATGCTTTAGCACCTGTTGTACAAGCAAAGAAATCTAAGTTATTAGGACAGCTCGATCAGGAATTGGGTGACTTTAAAGCGCTTCATCAACATTTAATGGCTGCGATTGTTGAAAATCCGCCTGTATTACTTCGTGATGGCAATGTAATTGCAGAAGGCTATGATGCTGAACTTGATGAATTACGTCAAATTCGTGATCATGCAGGTCAATTCCTCATCGATTTAGAAATAAAAGAGCGTGAACGTACTGGTATTAGCACCTTAAAAATCGGTTATAACCGTGTGAGTGGTTACTACATTGAGCTGACTCGCGCTCAAGCCGAGCAAGCCCCTGCCGATTATATTCGCCGTCAAACCTTAAAGAATGCTGAGCGCTACATTACGCCTGAACTAAAAAGTTTTGAAGATAAAGTTTTATCCAGTGAGTCGCGTGCATTAGCTCGTGAAAAAGCGTTATTTGAAGCTTTACTTGAAAACCTTCGTGAAAATATTGCTCACCTACAAATGATGAGTTCAGCAATCGCGCAAATTGATGTAATTGCAAACTTTGCTCATCAAGCGCGTTTAAACAATTGGGCACGCCCTGAATTTACACCAGAAACCGGTATTAAGATTCAAGGTGGCCGCCATCCTGTAGTTGAAGCGTTAAGTAAAGCGCCATTTACACCAAATGATACTTTCCTTGATGTACAGCACCGTATGGCAATTATTACCGGTCCAAACATGGGCGGTAAGTCTACCTTTATGCGCCAAACAGCATTAATCAGTTTGCTTGCTTACTGCGGTAGTTACGTTCCGGCACGAGCTGCCAAACTTGGCCCGATTGACCGTATTTTTACCCGTATTGGTTCAGCCGACGACTTATCGACAGGCAAATCGACCTTTATGGTTGAGATGACTGAAACTTCACAAATCTTGCACCATGCGACGAATCAATCGCTTGTGTTAATGGATGAAGTTGGTCGCGGAACCAGTACCTACGATGGTCTTTCTTTAGCTTGGGCTTGTGTGGTTGATTTAACCAAACGCGTTAAATGTCTTTGCTTGTTTGCGACCCACTATTTCGAATTAACAGAGTTGGGTAGCGAACCTGGTATTGATAACTACCATGTCACTGCTCAAGAGTTAAACGGTAATCTCATTTTATTGCATAAAGTCCAACAAGGACCAGCAAGCCAAAGTCATGGTTTACAAGTTGCAAAATTAGCCGGTATTCCAGCTAATGTGATTAAAGAAGCTCAGAAGCGTTTACGTATTTTAGAGAAGCAACAACAGCAGCACTTACAAACTAGTGTTCAAAGTGATTTGTTTGCAACTTTAGATTCAGAAGTTACCCCAAGCACTCAAGTTATAGAGAAAGTGATTGAAGTTGAAGTCTCTTCACCTGCCCTCGATTTACTTAAGCAAATCGAAGTAGACAACCTGACTCCTCGTCAGGCACTTGAACAGCTTTATGAGCTAAAAGCAGCGCTTAATTCATAATCACTCATTGAGCAAACATGTGTATAGGCATGTTTGCTCTTACTTTAAGGAGAATAAAATTTCTATTTTCTTAAGGCCACTACAATACACAGAGATCGATTTAATTTGGCAACAGATTAATCGTCGTGAACTGATTACCCAACTCTACTTACAAAAGCAAGAACACTTAGAATTAACAGATTGTTTTTATGATGTTAAACATTGGGATGCTTATCATTTAGAAAATGATCCGCCCAAATTAAAAGAATTCTATGAACAAGGTGCTTTATTTATCGGTGCTTTTGATGCGTCTGAACAGTTGGCTGGCATTAGTGTAGTCTCGAATCAGACTATTACTGATTATCCCAATGCAAAATTACTGCAATATTTTTATGTCGATGCCGATCAACAAGGCAAAGGTATTGGTGCAAAGCTGATGCAAGCGGCAAAAGAATCGGCCAAGCAATTGGAAGCCCATCAACTTTATATTTCAGCTACGCCAAGTAAGCGTACAGTAGATTTCTATATAAAGCATGGCGCGGTCGTATTAAAGCACCCAGATCGTCAATTATGGGAACTTGAACCAGAAGACATCCATTTACTTTGTACACTTTAAGCTCATTACTTGACGATTTTTTTGTATATCAATTCAGCATAGAGGCAAAATTTAAAAGTAAATGTTGTAGTTGAGGTGTCTGCCTAAACAGATACCTTGACCCAAATGACATTAAAACTCATGACAAAAAAATTATTTAAACTATTGTTTTATAAAACTTATTATTACCCTGATTTTATAATTTAGCTCTTATTTAAGCTGAAACATTCTTTTGAATATCAATGTATTAACTTATCTTCATATGTATAAATAAACAATATCAATAAAAGCAATTGTTTGTTTACCCCTTTTTTGCCTAAAATAAGCTATTCGAAATGAAACCATATTTTTTAGGTAGCTGTCGCCATGACCTTTGTTGTCACTGAAAATTGTATTAAATGTAAATACCAAGATTGCGTAGAAGTTTGTCCTGTAGACTGTTTTTACGAAGGTCCGAATTTCCTAGTGATTAATCCGGATGAATGTATTGACTGTGCATTGTGTGAACCAGAATGCCCTGCAAATGCAATTTTCTCTGAAGATGAGCTACCAGAAGGTCAAGAAGTATTTATTGAATTAAATGCTGAACTTTCTCAAAAGTGGCCTAACATTACTCAAATTGGTGAACAACCTGCTGACCGCGAAGAATGGAACGGCAAACCAGATAAGTTACAGTATCTAGAAAAATAATTTCAAAAAGATCAGCAACCGCTGATCTTTTTTATACCCTATTCAAACATTTCATTGCAAATTCCTCGTAATTTGTGCACTGTTTTGCATTAAAATAGGCGCAATATTTATAAGCTTTTGATTTTTCTTATGCGGAAGTTTTTGCAGAGCATGCTGCCCCTATGCATAATCCCTGCGATTATGGTGGGTTGCGCCAGCTCTCCTCAACACACAACAACAGGCAAAACCTCTCCAAGCGGTAAGCGCATCTTTATTCCTCAAGAGCGCGTTATTATCGAACGTCCAATTCCACCTAAAGTTGAACCTGCTTCCTATCGCGCTTGGTTAAATACAGGCGATCATTATGAACGTGTACGCGAATATGAAAAATTTCTGGCGCGTCATGATGTGGCAGGTATCGTACCAAGTTTTGAATTATTAAGATCCGCTCGTGATTGGCAGAAGTGTGGCCGTTCAGAATATGCGGTACCTAACCGTGAACTTTGGAATAATTCTTTATCGACCTTACGTGTCTTTAAATATCTAATTGCCGCAAAAGTTTTAACCGACTTTGAGGTCACCTCGGTTTACCGAGACTTACCTTTAAATGAATGTGCGGGCGGCGCAAGCTCTTCTAAGCATTTGTTTAACTCTGCCATCGATTTTCGTATTGGACCAGAAGTTCCACAACCACAAGACTACGCTTTTATTGAAAATACGAAGTTTAAATTGTGTCAGTTCTGGGCTCAGCACGGACAAAGTTTAAATTTAGGTATTGGTTTATATAGTTCAGGACAAATCCATATTGATACTCAAGGCTATCGTACTTGGGGACCTGACTTAACCCGCAATACATCAATGTGTAATTTCTAAAATATATATCCCCTTATGCGCTTCAGTTTAAGGGGATTTGCTCATTCTATAATCAACCAAAATTTCTTGAATCGAAGATTTTTGCACTCTAGTCATAAACGTTTAAAATACGCCTATCAACATACAGGTAAATTTGACTATGCAGCAGATGTGGACAGACATTGACGAATATATCGATTCACATTTAATTCCCGAAGATCCTCGACTCGACTTTGCATTAAAAAATACCGACGAACACGGCTTTTCAAATCATCTTGCAGTTGCTCCAAATCAAGGAATGTTCTTGCAAATGCTCATTCAGATGAATAAATGCAAGCGTGTTTTAGAAATTGGGACCTTTGCTGCCTACAGTACAATCTGGTTAGGACGTGCACTGCCTGAAGATGGCTATTTGCTTACCATTGAAGGTCGTGATACTCATGCAGAAATGGCTCAAAAGAATATCGATCATGCCAACCTGCCTGTAAAAGTTGAGCTTAAATTAGGCCGTGCTGCCGATGTACTTTCCGCAATTGACCCTCAATCGATTGAGCCTTTTGATTTTATCTTTATCGATGCCGATAAACAGGGCTATCCGGAATATTTAGAACTCAGTCTCAAATTTTCAAAATCTGGCACTATTATTGTGCTAGATAATGTCATTCGTGCCGGTGATATTTTGAATCCTGAAAACAAAAAACCAAGTATTGAAGGCATTCGTGAAACCTTTAAAGCCCTAGAAAATCATCCGCAAATTTTGTCTTGCACAGCTTTACAAACGGTTGGCTCAAAAGGTCATGATGGTTTTGCAATTGCAATTGTGAAATAATGGTTAAAAAATCATCTTTTTCATTTTATTATTTATAATCAACAAATTACTTTTATTACCCCTGCTTTTCCATATAGTTATCCACAAGATTTGCGGATAACTATATGCAAATCTCATCATTTAGCCACAAGTAATGGTACAGTCGCGTTACGGAAAATCGTGGTTGCAATACTTCCCAAGAAGAACTGATGTATTTTGCTATGGCTAAATGCGCCGAGCACAATAATTTGAATGCCGTGTTCTTGTTGGTACTCTAGAATATTTTGCGCCACATCGCCGTATCTATAAACGGTCACTACATCTAGCCCCGCTTGTTTCAAGTAATGCTCTGGTTCATTCAATATTTCAGGATGGTCACCGACATAAACTAAATGGCACTGTAAAGTCCGTAATAAGTCACTTTGCGCAATACGGCGCATCATCTTTTGGCATGTCGGAGAGTATTCATAAGCAAAAATAAAACGTGTCGGTACTTTAAAGTTTTCACCAATGGTCAAAACCGTACAATTTGCACCGCGGATAAAGTTTTCAACATTGCTGCCAATCGGTTTATGTTTTTCGGCGGCTCTTTCACCCACCCGCCCCAAAATCACAATATCGTTTTCGTGTAAGAGATTAAAACTTTGCTCTAGAAAATCCCCTTTTTCCTGAATTTTTGAGCAAGTAATTCCGTGTTTTTCTTTAATTAAGTCAGAGATATGTCTGAGTAAATTATTGCTGTAATCTAAAGCGAGTTCACTTTGTTTTTGCTCTAATTCAGCTAACTCTTTAAGCAACATTGCATTGCTTTCAAAGCCGATTACGCCACTAATTTCACCAAGGTGATAACTTGCCGGGTAGTAATCTAGAATTTGTAATAATACAAGCTCTCGTCCAGTTGCTTTCGCAACCCAAGCCGCTGCATCTGCAATAGCATTAATACAAGGTGATGAGTCAATACACGCAATAACACGGTTCATTTTTGCCTCTCTTCTTCAGGTCTATTTGCCTTGGAGATTTTTCTATAACTTAGCTTTAACTTAACATAGATAAAAATCCGTATGTTAAGGTTTATGTATTAAAATCCACTTTTTTGTTTAAAGATCAAACATTTTATTACATTCTTGAGACTGCATTATTCTCTTAAACGGATAAATTTTGCTGGGTTTCCTCCCACAATATGGTACGGCTCCACATCCTTTGTCACCATACTATTCATGCCAACTACAGCATGTTTTCCAATTTTAATCCCGTCTTTAATTCCGACATGTGCACCTAACCAAACATCTTTTTCAATTTCGATACCCTGTGAGCGAACAGGCTGTTGGTAAAGTGGACGGTCGAGTTGCATGCCATGATCAAATGCATAGAGATGACAATAAGCAGCAATACGAACTTGATCATGTAGTTTTATGCCTGCTCGACCACCATCTAAAATACAGTGGTGGTTAATTGCAACCTCATTACCAATCTCAAGCGGTCCATGCAAACTACAATCTGCCGCAATAAAACAATTATCACCAATCTTAATTTTCCGTCCCGGCTCGGCAAAAATATGGGCTAACGGTGAAATAAAACAGTTCTCTCCGATCTCGACCGTTTCCATATCCATTAAATAAGCCTGATATTCTTTTTGCCATTCTTCCGCCCAAACACGGTGTTTGGGTTTCAATGTCCAATATAGCCATGGCATATAATTTAAACGGTGTTTATGTTGCTCGCGGTACTTGAGTAAAGAATCAGTCATCAGTCAATTCCTCCTCAACTTTTAATTCTTCGCGACCACGAGTCACATCTCGTAGTTTTAAAGCGAGTGGTTCAATTTGGTGAACCTGTAGTCTCGCTTCAATATCGACACCTGTTGCAGTATAGCTTTCCTGATATTCAATTTGCTGCTGTGTCAGTTCATACTGAAAGATGGCCCATTCATTAAAATGACAAGAAAAATGAATCGTTTTCTTGGCAATCAGTTCAATACGTTCAGCTAACAATAATAATTGTCCGGCACAACCACCATACGCCCGAACAAGGCCACCAGTTCCCAGTTTTATACCGCCATACCAGCGGTTCACCATGACAATAATATTAGTCAGGTCATTTCCTTCAATAGTTGCCAGAATTGGACGTCCCGCTGTACCAGATGGTTCCCCATCATCATTAAAGCGAACGTTATGCCCAATTTTCCATGCCCAACATTGATGTGTGGTCGAGATATCTTTATTTAATTCTAAAAACTCTTTCACTTGCTGTTCATTTTCTACTGGCGCAGCAATCGCCTGAAATCTACTTTTTTTAATTTCTTCTTCAAAAGTAACGGGTGATGCAATCGTAAAAGCCATAAATGAAATAAAGCATAATAAAAATCAAATTATAACGTGAATTTAATAGAAGCAAACCTATAAAAAAGCCCCGAATTTCGGGGCTTTTTTTCTTATCTTTCTCTTAATGCTTCTTTGGCTTTATTAAATGGTTTAAGTAAGTAATCCAGTACAGTCTTCTCACCAGTACGAATATCTACAGTTGCCACCATACCCGGTGTAATACCGAATGCTTTACCTTCTTTATTGTAAAGCTTGTCGGAGTCAGTTCGGATATAAACACGATAATAGAATTGATCCTGTTTCACTTCATCGCGAATGGTATCTGGAGAAATAACCGTAACCTTACCTTTTAAACCACCATAAATTGAGTAGTCATAAGCAGTGATCTTAACCAAAGCTTCTTGACCAGGACGAATGAACGCAATGTCACGAGGCAAAATACGGGCTTCAATTAATAACTGTTCATCAATTGGCACGATGGTCATTAACTTACCGTTTTGTGGAATCACACCGCCATGCGTTGTCACTGTAATTTCTTTTACCACACCGCGCACAGGAGCTTTAAATACGGCACGTTGTAAACTGTCATTACGGCCCATGACAACTTGTTGTTGAGTTTGCGTGTCAGTATTTGCTTTAGATAACTCTTCACGTGCCTTAACGTAGTATTGGTTACGTGCATCGTTCATCTTGTTTTGCAAATCATTTGCTTCACGGCGTAAGCGTAAAACCTCAACCTCACTTGCCGCACCTTTGGCAACCAAAGGCTCTGTCATGGCCAATTCTTGCTGAACCAATTGTAAAGCCTGTCTTAATCCTGAAAGTGTTTGTTCAAGATCGGCTCTGCGTGATTCATACAAAGCAGTCTCTTCATGAACAAGCTTCGGATCTTGTGCAACTATTTCAGGGAAAACCAGTGGTGTACCGTTCACTTCCGCACGTAAACGTGCTGCTGTGGCTTGAGCTGCAATTAATAAAGATCTCGACTCGCCCACATTTGAAGCAAAACGGGTTGGGTCAAGCTGAGCAAGAATTTGCCCTTTTTGGACAATATCGCCTTCTTGTACATTTAGCTTAGTTAAAATACCGCCCTCTAAAGACTGGATGACCTGTTCTTTAGATGATGGGATAACCTTACCTGTACCGGTCGAAACTTCTTCAAGCTTAAAAAACCATGCCCAGATAAAGAAAATAACCAAACCAATGCCCACAATCCAGATGACTAAACTGGCACGTGGTAATGGTGGTTCACTATAAGATACATTCATTGAACGGGTAAGTTCTTGTTGTTGTTCGCTCATGAATTGCCCCCTTGGCTCACTTGTTTTTGTTGGGCTGTAGATTGATTAAGTACCTGATCTCGTGGTCCATCCATCACGATTTTGCCTTCATTGACAACAATAATACGGTCCACCAGTTCAAGAACAGCTCGGCGGTGGGTCGCCACAACCAACGTTCGGTGTGCTAACCATCCTTTGAGATGATCAATTNTCTGCAACATCATCAATGGCTGCTGTCGGCTCATCAAGCAATAAAATATTCGGTTGACGAATCAATAAACGCGCCAGCAATAAAGCTTGCTTTTGACCACCAGAGAAACCAACGCCTCCTTCTAAAACCAAGTAATCCAAGCCTTCTTTTTTCTCTTGAACAAAAGATAAAGCACCTGTTACCACCAATGCACGAAGAATGTCTTCATCTGTTGCAAGCGGTGCACCTAAAGTCAGGTTTTCACGGATTGTTCCGTAGAATAAATGTGCATTCTGGTTGAGTAACCCCATATCTCGGCGCACATCTGATGGATCAATTAAGGAAAGATCGAGTCCATCTAAATGCACAGCTCCCTGAGTTGGAACCTGCATACCGGATAAAAGCTGAAGCAATGTCGACTTACCAGCACCATTACGACCCAAAATCGCAATTTTTTCTCCGGCGCGAATTTTTAAATGGCGAATCGCAAGACTTGGTCTCGGATCTTCTTCTCCATATTGGAACAAGATATTTTTTAATTCATAGTCGCCATTTAAAACAGCTTTGTGTACCAGATGTGAACGGTCGGCCTGATCAATCGGACGCTGCATGAGCTCATCTAAACTTTGCTTAGCAACTTTTGCCTGTTGTAGACGACCTAATACGCCCGTAATCTGGGCAATTGGCCCTAACATACGCGAAGATAAAATTGAACATGCGACTAACGCACCTGTGGTCATTTCACCGTCCATTACCGCAAAACAGCCCACTAACACCACAATGGCATAAGTTAAACCCTGAACCATTTGGGTCCAAGCCATTAAGGTACCCACAATTTTACGCTGTCTCATACCAATGTCGGCTGAGACTTCATTCATATGGTTCCATTGGTTTTGGAAACGTGATTCAGCACGTAAGAGCTTAATGTCTTCAATACCTTGCACCGCTTCTACCAAAATTGCGTTACGAATTGAAGATTCTCTCATACCCTCTTGTGCAAGTTGAGCTAGCTTCTTCTGTACCAAAATACCCGGCAAGATCATAAGTGGCACAACAAGTAGCATTACCCAGAACAGTTTTCCACCAATAATGGCAAAAATTACTAAGAACAGGAAAAAGAACGGAAAATCGGCAATCGCACTAATTGTAGTTGAGGTGACCAGTTCACGAACGCCTTCGAGTTCACGAATCTGGGAAATAAAACTACCTGTAGATTTCGAGCGATCTTTATTTTTAATTCTTAAGGCATGGCCAAATACACGATCCGACACACGTAAATCAGCACGTTTACCAATAATATCGGATAAATATACTCGTGAAACGCGTAAGGTAAACTCAAAAAGAGCGGCAATCAGTACACCACCTGCCAAAACCCATAAAGTTGGAATTGACTGGGATGGAACCACGCGGTCATACACTTGCATCGAGAAAATAATGGTTGCCAGTGCCAGCACATTGGCAATCAGCGAGGCAAACATAATATCAACGTAGCGTTTCCAGTCTCTTAAAACGATTGACCAGAACCAGTTGGCTTCATAAGGTTTGATATATTCGTCAATACGTGCATCTGGTATAGACGTTTCAGGACGCAAGATATAGACATTTTTAAGTGTAGTTTTTAAAGCGTCTAAAGATAAACTTTGCGAAAGGCCCTGATCTCCACTGAACTGGATACTCACATTTCCTTGTGTATCGGCCTTATCGATTACACCGACCTGGCCATCATTAAACTCCACCATGACAGGTAAACGCCATGGGTTGAGTAAGTCTAAGGAAAATGGTGCCTTACGAAGATTCAGACCGACTTGACGTGTCATTAACTGCAAGACGTTATCTAAATTCTGATTTTGGTTCCAATCAAGTTGTAAACGAATTCTTTCTTCTGAAGGCTCTATTCGATAATGTTTAGCAATAGTTAAGACCGCCTGTAGCCAAGGCTGGTAATTTATTTTTGTCATCATGGTTGTACTTCGAACCCCTGAATTGAAATATTATTTAAGCCATAGGCTTGGCGGGAACGTCCTGTTGCTTCAATGTACTGAACAATGCTGCTATAAATGTCATAACGTGCTGATTCGAGTTCTGAGTTGGCACTATGAATAGCTTGTTCAGCATTTAATAAATCGACCAATGAACGCGTACCGAGCTTGTATTGCTCTTGATAGAGTTCACGTGTACGAACCGTTGTTGCTTGGCGACTTGCCAAAACCTGCATTTGACGCTGTTTATTTTCAATCTGTTCGCGACTTGTTCTAATTTGGTCCAGAACATCCATATACACCGAATTCACTTTGGCTTTTGCAGCTTCTTCGGCATAACTTGCCATTTTTACTTGTGAAGCGGTAGCACCGCCTTGGTAAAACTGACTGGTTGCTTCAAGCATGACTGAACTATACAAACCGTCATCTTTGTCGTTATTCGGGTTTTTACCATTAATCGCCTGACTTACCGAACCTTTCACAGCCAAGGTCGGATATCGGGTTAAACGGGTTTGTTGTTTTTGAGCTTTAGCAACTTCAACACCTGCCTGCGCGGCAATCATTTTTGGAATAGTATTAAACTCAGGTTCACCATAAAGATCAGATTGCTTCACGAGATCATCGGAAATAATCCATCCGGTATGACTAACATCTGCACCTAATAAAGTTCTTAAATGCTGTTGGTATTGACGTAATAATGATTGCTGAGCAATCAAAGCAGACTGCGCTGCCTGTAAGTATGACTGCGCCTGAATTGGGTCGGCTTGACTCGCGACACCAGCGTTTGCACGCAGGTTAGCAATTTCCTGAATACGTCGAATACCGGCGATTTGCTGCTCAGCAATTTTATTAAGCTGTAGATAACGCTGAATATTCACAATGGTCTGTGCAACATCCAAAGCTAGAGTATCAACGCTAACCAAGACGTTGGCTTGTTCAACCTGAACTTTCGCTTCTTCAACATCAACACCTGATTTGACTTTACCGAAGTCATAAAGCATTTGGGTAGCACTTAAGGTTAATAACTGCCGACCTCGTTCTCCACTGCTTAAATCACCAGTCGTAATCCCTCCTGAAAGCTGGGGATAGTAACCGGCTTTAGCAACGTCAACTCCTGAATTTTGACCTGCTAAAGTTGCAATAGATTGTGAAATATCGGGGCTACGCTGAATGGCAATTTTTACCGCATCTTGCAATGTCATCGTTCTAGATGGCAAGTTAGAAAAAGATGAAGCTCGATTATCATTAAGTTGAACAGTAGGAAATTCCTGCACAATAGAACGGTCTAGCTTAAAATTACTAAGCTTGTGCATTTTGGCAACTTTAAAGTCATCACTACTTTTAGGGACAAAAAGTTGTGACAAGTTCTCTTTCAGGGTGTGGTATTGCTCACTTGGCTTAGCAGCGTATATCACAACAGGTACATGTAGTGTACTTAAAAGCATAAGCCCTTTCAGGAAAGCCTGCTTTCTACATATCCCTCTTACTCTTCTTTGGTTATATCCAATCATGCTTATCTTGTTGATCTTGTTTGTTATCGTTTAAAAGCTTCTACATTCTACATAGTTTTTCACCTAAAGCAGCATAATTGATGGAATAAATCACACATTATTTTTTCATTAAATGATTGATATATGTATTTGTTTTTATTTATAAAATACTAAAAAATAAAAAAAGAGGCCTTGACCTCTTTTTAACCAAACAGATTAATGTCTTTAATTAAACTGTGAAATCATCACCTAAATAGACTTTACGTACCTGTTCATTGTCTAAAATTTCTTGTGGTGTGCCTTCGGCAATTACCGAGCCTTCACTTACAATATAAGCACGTTCACAGATTGCTAAAGTTTCACGAACATTGTGATCGGTAATGAGGACACCAATACCGCGATCCTTTAAGGTCTGGATAATATCTTTAATATCGCCTACTGAAATTGGGTCAACACCAGCGAACGGCTCATCCAGAAGCATAAATTTCGGATCTGCGGCCAAAGCACGTGCAATTTCTGCACGACGACGTTCACCACCCGATACACTCATTCCCAATGAATCTTTAATATGACTAATTTTAAAGTCATTTAATAACTCAGTAAGGCGCTGCTGACGTTGCTGTTTATTCAAATCTTTACGCGTCTCTAAGATCGACATAATATTTTCAGCAATCGTCAATTTTCTAAAGATAGAAGCTTCTTGAGGTAAATAACCAATACCCTTACGTGCACGTTCATGCATCGCTAGGTCTGACATATCCAAGTCATCAAGATGAATCTCACCTTTATCCATGCGCACTAGTCCAACCACCATATAGAAACTGGTGGTTTTTCCAGCGCCGTTAGGACCAAGCAAACCAACAATCTGTCCACTTTGCATACTAAAAGAGACGTCTTTGACAACCCAACGCTTACTATAGTTTTTTGCTAAGTGTTTAATACACAAAGTTTGCGGTTGTTGAAGAGCTTGCTGCATTAGTCACGCGCTCCTGGGAAACTTTTTGAACTTGAAGGTGGAATAATGATTTGTACACGGTTTGAAGAAGAACCTTGAGCTTCAACATCACCCTTATTCATACTATATTTCAGGGTGTTACCGCGAATACTTGAACCATCTTGGTATAAATATGCACCGCCAGACAAGGTAATAATGCCTGTATCTGCATTATAAACAATCGTTTGTCCTTCACCGCGTGCAATACCTTTATCAGCACTTATTTGTTGCTGAAACTTAGACGGTCTACCTTTAGCAGTGATCGTTTGAATTTCACGTTTAGAGTTTAGCGTAGCAACAATTGAGTCAGCCTGAAGCTTCATGGTGCCCTGCTCAATCACGACATTACCCGTATAAGTCGTCAAACCGGTTTTCTCATTATAAGTTGCACGGTCTGCCACTAATGAAATTTGTTGATTACGGTCAGACGGCAAAGCAAAAGTCGAAGCAGATGATAAAGCAACGAATGTAATTACCGCAGCTTGTTTTAGGAAAGCTGAAGAACGTTTTAAATTAAGACTTTGGTGCATACTTTCCTCGAATATTAAAAAATTCGTACTGACCATTATTCAAATTGGCTTTTAGTCCTTTGCTCACAAACTCGCCTTGTGGAGACTGAACTGTCACTTGATGATTAGTTTCAATGTCTCTAGTTTTTGGATAACCAGTTAATTCATCGGTTTGAAACTCAATGGTTCCTTGCGGTGCCAACTTAGTGGCTACCACGTCACCCGATAACACAACCTTTTGATTATCATCATATCCATAAGCTTGTTTAGCAAAGAATGTTGCATCAACTTTACCTAATTTATACATAGTGGCATTGAGTTGATCCAACTTTGACGTTTTTTGTTGCATATCCTGTTCAAGCTGACGAACTTCAGCACGAATATACAAATTGCCTTTGTCATCAGTTTGAGTCAAATGGACGCCCTGCGCCGAATAAGTCATATTCTTCGCCGAACCAATGTCCAGTTTTTTTGCCTTGCCACTATAGTAGTAGTAACCACCACTCACAGCAGCAACCACTACAGCAACAATATATAAAACTCTGGTATCCATGAGCAGGAATAGCCTACCTTTTTAAGTAATCTTGTTATTAATGCGGTACTGCAAGATATTTTTCAAGAAGTTCTTGGTAAATGCCTTTTGCGATCAGCAACATATCACAAACTTCACGCACAGCTCCACGGCCACCCATCGCCTGTGTTACCAAATCCGCACGACGGCGCACTTCCTCATGTCCGTTTGGAACAGTAACACTCATTCCGGCAATGGCAAATGCTGAAAGATCCGGCCAATCATCACCCATATATAAGCAATCTGAAGGCAGGATATTAAACTGTGCACACGCTTCACGTAGCGCCGAGCCTTTATCTTCACGGCCTTGGAAAACCAGATCGACACCTAAATCGGACATGCGTTTTTCAACGATATTACTTTTTCGTCCAGTAATAATGATGACTTTCATACCCGCTTGTTGCGCAAGTTTCATACCCAAACCATCACGAATGTCGAATGATTTAATTTCATCGCCCGTGTTGGTTAATGTCACAAAACCATCACTTAAAATACCATCAACATCCAGAACCAATGCCTGCAAATGACGTGCTTGTTCTAACAATGCATACGATGCCATTGATTAATTCACCCCTGCCTGAATAAGGTCATGCATACTAATTACACCAATCACTTTGTTCTGGTCATCGACTACCACAAACTGACTGATTTTTTTCTGGTTAAGTTGTTGTAAAGCTTCTACAGCTCGTGCTTCTTGAGAGATCGTTGACGGTTTCTTTGTCATCACTTCAGACACAGGTAAATTTACATCAAACCCTTGCTGTTTATCGATGAGACGACGTAAATCCCCATCTGTAAAAATACCAAGTAGATGGTCTTGTTCATCAACAATTGTTGTCAAGCCTAAACGCTTATTTGAAATCTCGTAAAGTACTTGATTCATTGGTGTATCAGGTGAAACTTTTGGTAACTCTTCGCCTGTATGCATTAAATGTTTTACATGTAACAGTAAACGCTTACCCAACGCACCCGCCGGATGCGAACGTGCAAAGTCATCAGCAGTAAAACCACGAGCTTCAAGTAAAGCAACTGCTAAAGCATCGCCTAAAACCAAAGTCGCTGTCGTACTTGAAGTAGGTGCTAAACCTAAAGGGCATGCTTCGTCAGACTCACCTAGAGTTAAAGCAATATCTGCATTTTGCGGCATTGGGCCTTTATCATCACGACTAATCGTAATAAGAGGTACACCAAGATGCTTAATGAGTGGCATCAACATCATGATTTCATCGCTTTTTCCTGAGTTGGAAATTGCAATAAGTACATCGCCACGAACCAGCATTCCTAAATCACCATGTCCTGCTTCACCAGGATGCATAAAGAAAGACGGCGTGCCTGTCGAAGCAAATGTCGCTGCCATTTTTCGGCCAATATGCCCAGATTTACCCATACCTGTGATCACAACACGACCTTTGCATTGTAATAATATTTCACAAGCACGATTAAAACGGTCATCAATTTGTGTTGCTAATACATCTATGGCTTGTTGCTCAATGCGCAATGTCGCTAATGCACTGCTTTGGAAATCTGTAGGATTAGGCATACGAGTTTGACTCAAAATAATTGATCTGATCTCTGGTTGAGATCGGTGATTTTAATCAAAAGATTTGGGGGCATTCTAGCATAACTCAATCAGTTACACGTTTTTAAATGTATAAGATTTCACAAGCTTATAAAATTCATGCATAAAACTTTGTTAAAAATGATGCATCAGTTATGATGTAACACTATTTTTGTTGAGTGTTTGAAAACCCTTATGCAACCGTTTGTTTTATATAACTCTGAGCAACGAAAAAAAGTTGAATTTGTACCTCGCAAAGAAGGTCACATCGATATGTACGTCTGCGGTATGACCGTTTACGACTACTGTCATATCGGGCATGCTCGAGTTATGGTTGCATTTGACTACATTATCCGTTTTTTGCGTAGTCAAGGCTGGAAAGTCCGCTACATTCGCAACATTACCGATATTGACGACAAAATCATCAAACGTGCGAATGAGAATGGTGAAACAATCCAACAGCTCACCACGCGTTTCATCGATGCCATGAATGAAGATGCAGCGAACTTAGGCTGTTTAGCACCAGATGAAGCACCTAAAGCGACTGAATATATCGACCAGATGCAAAACATGATTGGCAATCTGGTGAATAAAGGCGCTGCTTACCCTGCTTCAAACGGTGATGTTTATTTTGAAGTCACCAAATTTGAAAAATATGGTCGTCTCTCTGGCCGTAAGCTTGATGACATGCAAGCTGGTGCAAGTGAGCGTGTTGATGTAGAAGTTGAAAAGAAACATCCTTTTGACTTTGTACTTTGGAAACATGCAAAAGAAAATGAACCGTCTTGGGCATCTCCTTGGGGTAATGGCCGTCCGGGTTGGCACATTGAATGTTCTGCAATGTCGACTTGCTGCCTAGGCAATCACTTTGACATTCATGGTGGCGGTTCAGATTTAATGTTCCCGCACCATGAAAATGAAATTGCGCAAAGTGAAGCTTCGACTGGTGAGCAATATGTAAACTACTGGATGCATGTTGGTTTTATTAACGTTGATGGTGAAAAGATGTCTAAGTCTTTAGGCAACTTCTTTACGATTCGTGACGTAATGGAGAAATTCCATCCTGAAGTAATCCGCTACTTTATTGTGTCTTCACACTATCGTAGCCCTGTAAACTTCTCTGATGTGGCACTAAAAGAAGCAAAAACTTCTTTAACTCGTTTCTATCATTCATTTAAAGCTTATCAACAAGTGTACGGTCAAACGACAACTGAAACGCTTGATCAAAGCTTTATTGAACGCTTTAACAATGCAATGTGTGACGATTTCAATACTGCCGAAGTAATGGCGGTATTGTTTGAACTGAACAAAGAGTTAAACCGTGCTGTAAAAGAAGAGCAAGCTGACCAAGCGACTGTGCTTTATTCGACATTACGTCACCTCACTAATATTTTAGGTTTGGTACAACACAATGTAGACGATTTCTTAAAATCAGATATTGGACAAGATGCACTTGCTTTGTCTGATGCTGAAATTGAAGATTTCATTCAACAACGTGTTGATGCGAAAAAAGCAAAAGACTTTGCTAAAGCAGATAGTATTCGTCAGTCTTTACTTGAGCAAGGCGTAGTTCTTGAAGATACACGTCAAGGTACAGTTTGGCGTCGTGCTGATTAAACGCTCAATTAGATCACAAGAGTGTTGACACTTTAATGAAACACTCTATAATGTGCTCACATTGCGGGAATAGCTCAGTTGGTAGAGCATAACCTTGCCAAGGTTGGGGTCGCGAGTTCGAGTCTCGTTTCCCGCTCCAAAATTCAAAAACCACTTAATTCGAAAGAATTAGGTGGTTTTTTTATTGGCTGTTGATTAGCTTTGACTACTCAAAATAGTCAAAATTCGCATTAAAAAATGCTTTATATTTCCGTGCCCCTTTTGAACAGTACTATCAAGAAGAAGGCAGAAAAATGAATAGTGCCCGCTTAATTGTTCAAATACTTAAATGCCTAAAGAAAAAAGAATAATGAAAATATAATTAATATTTTATGATTAAACCCATCATTAAGTTTTTATTGATATTGAAATTAAAAAATGGCTTAAAATTAAAAATTAGGTTAAAAGTATATTATCGCAAAGTCTCCCCCATTGAGGAGACTTTCTAAGTATTAAATGACTTAAGGATGAATTTTTTTCAATCCATCTTCTACAGCAGATTTAGCGTCCTCCCACTGTAAGCGTGAACTGCCTTTAACTTGTTCCCATTTAGTTTTCAATTTAGATTCAACCTCGGAAAAATTAATTTCTGCATTATTATCTACACGATTTTCATAACCTAAACGATAAGCCGCCCGATAATCACGATCATATTCTAGATTCTTGTTTTCAGTATAATATGGCATTTTTTTATAGTTTTCTCGCCAATAATTATCTTCTTCTTGCCAGTCATTACTATCATCTTTTTGATTATTTGTTTGAGCTATATCATTACCTGCTATTGCCCCTACCACACCACCAATAATCCCCCCAACAACAGCACCTGGAGGGCCACCAACAACACCAAATGCAGCACCTACCGCC
>NZ_POYH01000042.1:0-927 GCF_002899995.1 Acinetobacter sp. AKBS16
CACCGCCAGTTACACCACCGATAATATCTGTAATCACTTCAAGTGGGTTGCCATCAACACCACCAGTTACGCCACCAATAACATCAGTAACACTTCCAACCACACCAGTGACAATACCTGTAGCAGTTGTGCCATTTGTAATAAGCGTATCGAGAATACCGGTCGCTGATTCAGTAGCGCCTTGAATATCACCACCGACTAAATCAGAAACAACTTCAAGAGCACCATTGACTGTGTCACGAGAAGTTTCAAAAGTTAATGTGCCAAGGTCTGCAATTTCAGAAACTGGATGCTCAGCTTGAGGTAATACACCAATAACTGCATCAGCTACAGTTTCAATGCCTGTATTAATAATTTCAGTTTTTAAGCTTTCAACGCCTTGAAGAATATCAATGCCGCCTTGAACAACATCGATTACTGGAGAGATTGGAGAAGTTCCACCGACAACACCACCCGTTACTCCGCCGATAATGTCAGTAACAACTTCAAGAGGGTTACCTGTAACGCCACCCGTTACGCCGCCAATAATATTGGTTACAGTATCAATTGGGCTTGTAGACCCTACAGTACCTGTTACGGTACCAACTACATTAGAAACTAAGTCTGTGGTTGTATGTGAAACTGTATCGGTTACAGTTGAAATCACATTAGAAAGTAAGCTTGTTGTTGAAACATTAGCAATGTTGATATCAGAAACATTTACATTAACAGAGGAACCTGTGTTTACTACAGGGGTTATCGATACAATATTACCCAGGTCCTGAGTAACTTTTGATATTGAAGAGACGAGATTTTTCAGTAAGAACATGGTGGTCTATTTCCTGTGTATTTATGTATTTTTAAGTAAGTATTTATATATTGCGTTACGCAATTATTGAGATATGTATCGCAATAATTAAAAATTAGTATTGTGTAGATCTCAAAAAG
>NZ_POYH01000043.1:0-30190 GCF_002899995.1 Acinetobacter sp. AKBS16
CAGAAAAGGCTCAAAGCAAAGCGAGCTCTACACGACATGATGAAATAGCAGAGCGTTTATTTGCTGACGTTTTAGCTAAAGAACAAAGTCAACCTGAAACGATTGAAGAAAAACCAACTCCTCAGCCAGAAAACTTTGAGCGTACACTTGAGCAAGCCCAACAACTTAAAAAAGACAGTGAGCGTTTAGTGGCTACGGGGGAGGTTTGGCGTGCGTTACAGCGTGATGATGTAAGCCATAAACAAGAAATTGATGCGCTGTTAAGAGCTGCTGATGATTCAAGTGAACAGCCTTCGACTCATGAGCAATTTCAGCAAACAGTTTATCAGGCTAAACAAAATCAACCATCGAATACTCATCAAGGTTTAGATTGGAATGATGATGAGATTTTTGATGAACTACTTGCTGCAGTTCCAAATAGTAAAACGGCAACTGACGTGCATACGCCATTTGTTCAAGATCATCATGTTGAACCAGAAGTTACACCGCAAGCTCCTCAAACATTAGTTGAATCATCTGTACCTGTATCGAATTTAAATCAGTCACCTAAAAATTTATCGAATGAAGAAGTCTTTGATGATTTTGACGACTTATTGATTGATGAGGATATCCCGCCAGCAACTCAACCGATCAAGGCAAGTAGCTATGCGCAATCTTCGGCTTTTGTAAAAGCGCCTATTCAAACTACGATTGGTGCAGAGAAGCTGTCAAAAGAAGAATTTATTGAAGCTTGGCAGGAAACTGCTGGAAAACCTCAGGATGACCTTGAGGATGAGTTTGATTTTGATGCGCCTTTAACAGATGCATCAGGTCGACCAATGTCTCGTGCCATGCAAGTGGCTAAAAAGCGTTTAGATTTACCAACATTACCGGGCTTTGAATTGCTTGATAAGGTTGATCCAAATAAGAAAGTTAACTTTACCGAGGAACAGCTTTCTCGTTTGTCTGAGTTACTTGAGATCAAGTTACAAGAGTTTAATGTGAAGGCTCAAGTGGTTGAAGCTCAGCCGGGTCCAGTGGTTACACGGTTTGAATTAGATTTAGCACCGGGTGTGAAAGCATCTAAAGTGACTAATATTTCCCGTGACTTGGCACGTTCAATGTCTATGGCTTCTGTACGTGTAGTAGAGGTTATTCCGGGTAAACCATATATTGGTATTGAAGTTCCAAATAGTGCTCGTGAAATGGTACGTTTGATTGAACTCTTGGAAACACCCGCATATCGTGACCCAAGTGCTCTCATTAGTATGGCAATGGGTAAAGATATTTCAGGTAATCCGGTACTAACAGACTTGGCAAAAGCACCGCATATGTTGGTTGCGGGTACTACAGGTTCGGGTAAATCTGTTGCCGTTAACTCGATGATTTTATCGATGTTACTTAAATATACCCCTGACCAATTGCGTCTGATTTTAATCGACCCGAAACAGCTTGAATTAGCCAACTACAACGATATTCCGCATTTATTAACGCCTGTAGTCACTGACATGAAAGATGCAGTGAGTGCATTAAACTGGTGTGTAAATGAAATGGAACGTCGTTATAAACTTATGTCGTTCTTAAAAATTCGTAAGTTAAGTGACTACAACCGAAAAGTTGAAGAAGCGCTTGCAAATGGAGAAGACTTGATTGATCCAACATGGAAACCAAGTGATTCAGCGACACAAGAGCGTGCACCTCGTTTAACGCCATTACCATCAATTGTGATTGTGGCAGATGAGTTTGCCGACATGATTATGCAGGTAGGCAAGAAAGCAGAAGAAATGATTACGCGTTTGGCGCAAAAATCTCGTGCTGCTGGTATTCACTTATTGCTTGCAACTCAACGTCCATCGGTAGATGTCATTACAGGCCTTATTAAAGCCAATATTCCAACGCGTGTAGCTTTACGTGTAAACAGTAAAATTGACTCACGTACTATTTTGGATGCAGGTGGTGCAGAAGACTTGTTAGGCCACGGTGATATGCTGTTCTTAGGACCAGGTAAGATTGAGCCAGAACGTGTGCATGGTGCATTTATTAGTGATGATGAAGTTAACCGTATTTGTGATGCATGGCGTGAACGTGGCGAACCAGACTACGTAGATGAGATCTTAACTCCATTTGATGAGGAGCCTGCTTCGCGTGGCTTTGAAGAAGGTGAGGGTGGTTCAGACCGTGATGCACTTTATGATCAATGTGTATCGTTTGTTTTAGAAACTCGAAAAGCTTCTACATCTTCATTACAGCGTAAGTTTAGCCTTGGTTATAACCGTGCCGCTCGTATCATTGATCAAATGGAAGAGAATGGGATTGTGAGTGCTATGGGGGCCAACGGTAAGCGCGATATTTTAGTTTAATATCTATAGTTAAAATTAAGCCTCTTCGGAGGCTTTTTTTATGGTTAAAAATAATTATTACTACGGGTAGTTTGAGATTTTATCAAATAGTAAAAAATGCTAATGTGTGCTTCTCAATAAATAACAATGAAACAAATCAGGAGGACAACATGTTAGTCGCGTTAATTACGTTAGCTTTTATTCATTTTTGTGCGCTTATTACTCCAGGGCCTGATTTTTTTCTGGTATCACAGACCGCAGTGAGCCGATCTCGTAAAGAAGCAATGCTGGTTGTTGCAGGAATAACAGTGGGTGTTATGTTTTGGGCTTCTTTAGCACTGATGGGCTTAAATATTATTTTTGAGAAAATGGCTTGGTTAAAGCAAGGTTTACTTATTGCTGGCGGTTTATACCTATGCTGGTTAGGATACCAAATGTTGCGTTCGGCATTTTCAAAAAATCAGCAGGAAGAGGTGACAACTGTTGAATTACCGAAAGCGCCGTATTTATTTTTTATGAAGGGATTACTCACCAATTTATCGAACCCTAAAGCTGTGATCTATTTTGGTAGTGTATTCTCTTTATTTTTAGCAAATCCTCAGCTTGATCAAGTCCATTGGCTGCTTTTTATTATTGTGTCGGTTGAAACAATTTTATGGTTCTGCTTTGTGACTTTTATTTTTTCATTACCGAGCTTTAGAGCCGCTTACCGTAATTTTTCAAAATGGATTGATGGTATTTCTGGGGGAATTTTTACCGTTTTCGGTATTTTCCTGATTGGAAATCGATAATTTTAAATAAGAAAAAAGCCTCTTTATGAGGCTTTTTTATTTTTAAGCAAACTTTGCTAAAACTTCTAAAAACGGCGCTGATTGACGTGGGAATTTAGCAATCACGTCATGGATGCGTTCGCCTTCCGGATTAGTCGCATTAATATCTCGTCCATCTGCAACAAATTTAGTTAAAAGACGTTCATAGTCATTTGGACGCATATGTTTGAAAGCATGGTAGAGCACATGGAAGTCTGCGTTCACACCATTTGGAGGAAGTTGGTTGAGGTAGGCAAAAACACGCTCATCGGACCATTCTTCATTGAAAGTTGCTGGCTGTGATAATGCCATGACAATCTCCTCATTTTAAAAAAGGCAAAATAACTTGCGTTATTTTGCCTTGATTCTGTTTTATTGAATAGTCAGAAATAGAATTATCGTTCTTCAGGTAAATTGATATTCATTTCTAACATTTCGATGTTTGCTTCAGAACGAACTTGCATTTGGATATGCTGTTCGCCTACACCGCTAACATAACGACTGACCACCTGCATGATTTCTTTCTTCATTTGGTCAATCTTGTCTTGGCTTAAACGACGGCCTAAACCTTGTTCTGATGCAACAATGACTTTTAAACGATCTTTGGCAGTTTGAGCACTTGATGGTTTTTCTTCACTGCTAAATAATTTACTCCAGAATCCTGCCATATCTACGCTCCAAATAGTCGTGCTAACCAGCCTTTAGGTTGAGCTGTGATGTGTCGATAAGGGCGGTCTTCGCCAAGAAAGCGAGCAACCAAGTCATCATACGCTTGTCCAGCTTTAGTTTCTGAATACAGAATAACTGGCTTACCTTCGTTTGATGCTTGTAATACACTTGGACATTCAGGAATAACACCTAATGTCGGTACGCGTAAAATATCTTTAGAAATATCATCAATCGTCAGCATTTCCTGACGGTCAGCACGTTCAGGGTTAAAACGTGTAATACATAAATGTTTACGTATACGTCCTTCGTTGTGTTCAACTTTTTTAGTTTTGCTATCTAACATTCCGATGATGCGGTCAGAGTCACGTACTGAAGAAATTTCAGGGTTTGTCACAATGATTGCTTCATCTGCATGGTACATTGCTAAAATTGCACCACGCTCGATCCCCGCAGGTGAGTCACAAATAATGTAATCAAATTCTTGAGAAAGCTCATCAATTACACGAGCAACACCTTCGTCGCTCAAAGCATCTTTATCACGGGTTTGGGAAGCCGGCAAAATGTAAAGGTTTTCGATATCTTTATCGCGAATAAGGGCTTGTTGCAGACGTGCTTCATTATTAATTACATTGACGAAATCATAAACAACACGACGCTCACAACCCATAATTAAATCAAGGTTACGTAAGCCTACATCAAAGTCAATCACAACAGTTTTATGACCACGAAGGGCTAAACCTGTTGCAAAAGATGCACTCGTTGTAGTTTTACCTACACCACCTTTGCCTGATGTTACGACAACAATTTTGGCCACCGAATCCACTCCTATTATGGTCATACATACACCCTTAAAAGGGCTGTTTTTTGGTGATTTGCTTAATAAACTAAAGTTCTAGAGCTTCAAATTCAAGCTCTTGCTTTTCATTTAAATAAATATGTACTGGCTTTTTTACCACATGTTTAGGGATATCATCTGCGACACAATATGTTCCGGCAATGGAAACGAGTTCAGCCTCTAAAGATTGGCAAAAAATGCGTGCAGCAGCGTGCCCACCCGCACCAGCAATGACTCTACCACGAACCGTGCCATAAATATGTATATTTCCTGAAGCAATCACTTCGGAACCACTATTCATGCCAGCTTTTAAAATAATATCGCCTTGGTCTTGTACAAGAGATTGGCCTGTACGCAAAATTTCATCATGATAAGAGGTAATATGGGCAACTGCATTATTATTTAGTGGTTTTTTTGTTTCTACTGAAGCTTGTGCAGAGGTAGGCTTCTCTACAATTGCAACTTGCTCTGCAGTTGGTTTAATACGTTGTAATGGCTGATCTGCCGGTAATACAGGGAACTGAATGGCGCGTGCTTCGTCGCCTAAAATACCGTCAATGACAGCCATAGGCTGTAAGCCTAAGCTGACTAACAGCTGAATTAAAGCAATAAGCTCTTGTTCAACAGTACTATCTATAATAACGACAGTTCCCTGATAGGAACCTTCATTTAATATATTTGATAATTGCTGGCGGATCACATCATGATCATTCGTATCGAAGGTTATCCTGCTAAAGTTAACCATTCTGCCGGTAATCCGGATATCAGCCATAAGTCTTCCTTCAAGGCGTTAAAACGAGCTGTAATATCGTTAAGTTTATTGTAAATAGAGCAAATGCTAGAACAAATCGTACCAATTCTCTAGCGTGATTTATAAAAAAATAAATAAATGCTTATTCTTTGATTCGATCATACTCCGCGAGTGTTTGTTGCCACTGTTTAACTTTAACTTGTTTACGGACAGCTTCTAGCGTTTCAAAAACGACAGACTCAACCAGCTGCTCAAGTTCATGGTTATCAATATTTATATGGCTAATTTTTTGAGAAATTAATTGATAAGTTGAATTAGGATGTGTGGCTGAACCTTCAATTAACGGTTCTATTAAACCAGCACTGATATTTTCACCAAGACGTTGACCAATACTTTGAATTTGTTGCTCAATACGTCCCCCTACAAGTGGAATAAGCCTTAATAATTGTGTTAATTCAGGCGTATCTTCTATTGCCTGATCTACAATTTGTCCGACAGCTCGGGTGATTGCAGGCTTTTGTTCTTTTAAAGCAGTTGCTAAAGATTCTTGTAATAGGGCAGTTAGGGTTACGGTAAATTGTTCACGATGATGATTAACCAAATCATGAATAATTTGTTTATGGCTAGAACTCGTTTCAAGCTCGTATCGAATACCGTCAATTACGGTAATCACTACGCGGTCCGACAACTCTTCCATAACCACACGGTAATAAAAGAGACCTGTCTTTCTCCAGCTTTCAGGAATAACCGGATAACCAAGTTCGTGTAAACGGTATGCAATAATCCCGGCACGGAATAAACGTAGAAAACGTAGCTGAGGAATAATAGCTAAAATTTCATACCAGTGAATGAAAGGGAAGAAGAACCAACGCTTATGATGTTTATAAACGATAGCAATTCCCCAACGGACCAGTAGTTCAATAATTAGAAAACCAATAAACCAGGCTTCAGAGGTAATAACCCATGGGTGTAAATGGGTACGGTAGAAAGACAATACTTGGGGCAAATGGATATGTTCAAAGAACCATGCCCCAATACTGCTCATTAAAAAGAAATTGGCTGCAAGACAGAACAGATTGAAAATGATAATAAACACCATAAAGATGTCGTAGACCAAAAACAGCTTAAATGAAAGGCTGCTTGAATCTACACGGTGATATTTCGTTTGCTTTCCGGAACTGTTTTGCATAAAAGTGGATTCTTTTTTAAAGATTCGTAGTCGCGTATTGAGCTTTCATTTTCTCGATGAGCTGATCTTTTTCAGTCCAGAGTTCATGTACCCATTGTTGAAAACGTTCACGGTAAACTGGGTCATCTTCATAATTACCCCCGAGAACCCAGTCTGGTATTTCAATTTTTCGAAGATTGACCGCAATTTTTGAAACGTCACCTAGCCAGAAATCGCCATAACCTGGTACGCCATCAGGGTAGACAATATATCAACTAAAGCATCAATTTTGTCGCCCAAAATATTTAACGCCAGAGCCAAACCACCTGCTTTAGGTTTTAATAAATGTTTATATGGTGATTTTTGTTGGTCGTGTTTTTCCTGAGTAAAACGAGTCCCTTCCAAATAATTTAATAATGTAAAAGGTTGACTTAAGAGCTGTTCACAAGCTTTACGTGCTTCCATCATATCGCGGTCTTTGAGTTCAGGGTTTTTCGCGATTTGCTCTTTTGTATGACGCTTCATCATTGGGAAGCCTAAGATTTTAAAAGCTTGACCCACGAAAGGAATAAAGATGAGCTCCCACTTGGTAAAAAAGCGGGTAAGTGGCATACGGGTTAACCCGAAATACTGGTTTACCGTGGTATCAACCCAACTTTGATGGTTACAAGTCATTAAATAACGACCTTGCATATTCAGATCAAGGCCTTCGTCAATGCTAATGTCCCATTTTAAATTAGGTAAAACATGATCAATGAGCCAATTATTGACACCAAGCCAGCTATTAGTAATTTGAATATTGGTTTCATCAATTTTTGAAGACTTTTTAAATAGCTTTGTTAAACCTAAAGCTAAGACAGGTGGTCCATGAAAAAAAGTGCTACCTGTGATGACTGTACCTACAGTGAGTCCACGTGTAATTTTTTTTAGCGCAGATTGCTTATTGGGTGCAGTTGACATATAAATGGCCCCGAATATCCAAAATCCATAGAAAGTTGTTCAACTATAACTATCGTGAAATGAAATACAACGGTATCTTAGACAACAATGAAGAAATTGTGATGAGTGCACACCTTAAAGTGCATCAAAATATTACAAAAAAATAACTAAACTGTTTATTATTAACAAAATATCAATGTTTTATACTTCCTTTTTGTTTCATTATTCATTCAACAACAAAACACTCAAAGTGAGGAGGCATGCAATGCGTGCATTAGTTATTTCAACAGTGGTAGGGGCAGCAGTAGTACTTTCTGGTTGTCAAACAACAGGTAATAACCTTGGTGGCGTTGAATACGATAAAGCCGCATTAGGTACTTTGATCGGCGCAGCAGCTGGCTACGGTATTTCTAAATCAAATGCAAACTCTAGCCGTCAAAACAACCGTGCTGCGGCAATTGGTGCAGTTCTTGGTGCAGCTGGCGGTTTATATCTTGACCAAAAAGAGAAAAAATTACGCGAACAAATGGCTGGTACGGGTGTAGAAGTAGGCCGTAACCCAGATGGTTCTGTTCAATTGATTATGCCTGGTAGCATTACTTTTGATACTAACAAATCAAACATCAAGCCAAACTTCTATGCAACTTTGGACAAAGTAGCTCAAACATTGGCTGAAGATAACAAGAGCGCGATTTTAGTTACTGGTTATACAGATAACACTGGTAATGACTCTATTAACATCCCATTATCTCAAGCGCGTGCTCAATCAGTTAAAAACTATTTAGCTGGTAAAGGTGTTCCATCTAGCCGTATCGATGCACAAGGTTATGGTTCTTCTAACCCAATCGCAGACAACTCAACTGCTTCTGGTCGTGAACAAAACCGCCGTGTAGAAATCAGCATTTACGCTAAACAATAAGATCTAGTTTATTGTTTCAAAAACCACCTTCGGGTGGTTTTTTTATGGGTGAAGTATAAAAAATAATCACGACATTCTGCGGCGCATAAATTGCATTATTAGACATCATTTATACATATCCGTAGATTTACTATTGGGATTCTAAAAAAGAGATGACTATAATCATGCTCGAAAAATTAAGAGGTAATACACGATGTCATCTGCCAGTCAACTGAACAACAAGCAAGAAGAAGCCATGAAATATACTCAAGGCCCTTTATTGGTGCTTGCTGGCGCTGGTTCAGGTAAAACATCGGTAATTACGCGTAAAATTGCTTATTTGGTGCAACATTGCCGTATTCCTGCGCATCGTATTACAGCGATGACCTTTACTAATAAAGCTGCACGTGAAATGAAAGAGCGTGTCACTAAGCTTTTATCACGTGAAGAAGCAAAAGGTTTGTCCGTTTCGACCTTCCATACTTTTGGTTTAAATCTTTTACGTTTAGAACTTAAAAATTTACCTTTAAAAGCTAATTTTTCGATTTTGGATGCAGATGACTGTAAACGTATTTTGATGGATTTGATGCATCGCGATAATTTATCGGGTGCAGAGAGTAAAGAACTAATTGCCAAGGCAATGAAGAAAATTTCAGATTGGAAAAACGATCTGATTTTGCCTGAACAAGCACATTCGACGTGTGAAACTCCTGAAGATGTCCAGTTTGCCCATCTTTATCAACTTTATGAACGTAATTTACGTGCCTACAATGCAGTTGACTTTGATGACCTCATTGTTATGCCAACCCGCTTATTGCAAGAAAATGCGGAAGTACGTGACAAATGGCAAAACCGTGTTCGTTACTTGCTAGTGGATGAGTATCAAGATACCAACACCGCGCAATATATTTTGGTGAAATTACTAGTTGGCGTAATGGGGCAGTTTACTGCCGTAGGTGATGATGACCAGTCGATTTATGCATGGCGTGGGGCTAAGCCTGAAAACATGGCTTTGCTTAAACAGGATTTCCCAAATCTTCATATTATTAAGCTTGAACAAAATTACCGCTCGACCAGCCGTATTTTGAAAGCTGCGAACTGTGTGATTCAAAATAACCCGCATATTTTTGATAAAAAATTGTGGAGTGATAAAGGGCATGGTGAGGTCATCAGAATTATTACCTGTCGTAATGATGATGATGAAGCAGAACGTGTAGTCAAAGACTTACTGACTCACAAACTTATGAATGGTAAGAACTGGAAAGATTACGCTGTATTGTACCGTGGTAACTTTCAGGCGCGTGTATTGGAAACACAACTTCGCCAAATGCAGATTCCGTACAAACTCTCTGGCGGTACATCGTTCTTTGCGCGTGCAGAAATTAAAGATGTAATGAGTTATTTACGTCTTATTATTAACCCAGAAGATGACAGTGCTTTCTTACGTATTATTAATACGCCTAAACGTGCGATTGGCCCAGTTACTCTTGAGAAGTTGGGCCTATTTGCACAAGAAAATAATTTGTCTTTACTTGGTGCTTCTTCTGACCAGCGCTTAAGTATGGTGCTTCCTAAAAAGGCAGAAACTCAATTGCATGAGTTTGCTGACTTTATCTCGACGTTTACACGTGAGCTGTTGGAAGATGATGAGCCTGTGCCTAAAGTTCGTCAAATGATGAATGAAGCGGGTTATATCGACTATATTCGTGAGCAATCCGCAACGCCTGCGCAAGAGAAAAGTAAGCTCGATAATATTGAGAATTTGTTTAGTAGTATTCAAAACTTAATTAATCGTGCTGAAGATGTTGATGAAAAGAACATTGAAAGTGTGATTCGAAAACTAGTCTTGCTTGATATGTTAGAGCAACAGCAAGAGGAAGAAGACACTGATAAAGTGAACTTACTTACTCTACATGCCGCTAAAGGTTTGGAATTCCCATATGTCTATATTATGGGTCTTGAAGAAGAGCTGTTGCCGCATAAGAATTCGATTGCTGCTGAAACAATTGAAGAAGAACGCCGTCTTATGTACGTGGGAATTACCCGTGCACGTCAAGGCTTAACTTTGACTTTGGCAGAGCAGCGTAAAAATGGTGGTCAAATGAAACAGATGACTCCAAGCCGTTTCCTCGATGAGCTTCCGCAAGATGAGCTCGAATGGTTAGGGCGTAAAAAGAAAATTGCAGCAAATGTTGATCCTAAAGAACAGGCTCAACAATATTTGGCAAATTTAAAAGCTTTATTAAAGCGTTAATTTTTTTAATTTTTAGGAAATCCCATGAAAGTTCAAGTTAAATTGCTCGATCCGCGTTTAGGTAAAGAGTGGCCTTTACCTTCATATGCAACAGCAGGGTCAGCAGGTTTAGATTTACGTGCCTGTTTAGATGAAGCAATTGAGATTGAACCAGGCCAAACTGTTTTGGTTAAAACAGGTATGGCAATTTATATTCATGATGTGAATTTTGCTGGTTTAATTCTACCGCGTTCAGGTTTAGGCCATAAACACGGTATCGTGCTTGGCAACTTAGTTGGTTTGATTGATTCGGACTATCAAGGTGAGTTGATGGTTTCAGTGTGGAACCGTGGTCAAACCACCTTCCGTTTAGAACCGGGTGAGCGTTTAGCACAGTATGTTTTAGTTCCAGTAGTTCAGGCTGAATTTGAGCAAGTAGAGGAATTTGAAGAAACTTTACGTGGCGCAGGCGGTTTTGGTCACACTGGTAAACAATAATTAATTTATAAAAAATAATGAAAAGAAACGCTTGTTTTACAAGTGTTTCTTTTTACACCTTGAATGTTACAATGAATTATATTACAAAACGCTTTACTCATATTCTTTTAACTTTTTTTAGCAAATACCCATTTTTCAGATTTTGAATACTCTATGTTTTTGCGATAGATCAAATTGATCTTTAAATAGAAGATACGCTATGAATGTAAGACACTCATTTCCAAAAAATATTTTCCGTGCTTACGATATTAGAGGCAAACTTTCTTATTTAACTACGGACGTCGTCCGTTCAATTGCCTATGGATTGGCACAACAATATAAACAAGCAGAACAAACTCAACTGATTATTGGTTATGATGCGCGCCTAACGAGTCCGGCTTATGCGCATTTAATCGAAGAGATATTAGTAGAGCAGGGTTTAAATGTTACAAATATTGGTTGTTGCTCAACCCCGATGATGTACTACATTGCACGGGAGTTTGGTGGTAATGGCATAATGGTAACAGCTAGCCATAACCCTAAATCAGATAATGGTATTAAATGGATTTTAAGAGGTGAACCTCCATCTCCTGAAATGATCCAGCAAGTAGGTGAATTTGCGCAAACTTATGTACCTACTCATAAAATTTCATTATTAGAATTATCAACTCCTCAATTTAATTCAGAATTTTGTAAAAAATACCAACAAGCAATCTTTAACGATATTCAACTCAAGCGTCCTTTAAAAGTTGTATTAGATGGCCTGCATGGATCGGCAGGGCATTGCTCAAAACTCGTACTTGAAAAAATGGGTTGTGAAGTCATTGCTTTACGTACGACTCCAAATGGTGAGTTCCCTGATCACGCACCAGACCCTTCACATGCTGCGCATTTAAAAGAACTACGTAAAACGATTATTGAACAGGGGGCAGATATTGGTATTGCCCTTGATGGCGATGGCGACCGTGTCGTATTACTTGATGAAAAAGCCAATATACTTACCGCTGACCGTTTATTGTCACTATTTGCACAAATGTGTCTGGAGCAGCAACCAGACAAAGAAATTGTATTTGATGTGAAATGCTCACTCATGGTTCAAAGAACCGTAGAACGACTTGGTGGTAAACCCAAAATGATTCGCACGGGAAGTAGCTTCCTCCGCGCGTATTTATCTCAATCAAATGGTAACGCTATTTTTGGGGGCGAATACGCGGGTCATTATGTATTTAATGATGGGCGTGGTTTTGGGTATGACGATGGTTTGTACGCTGCATTACGTGTAATGGAATATTTCACTGAGTCGAGTGCGGCAACAATTTCTGATTTATTTTCTAATTATCCTGAAAGATGCTGTACCGAAGATACTTATATTGGTACCCATCATTCCGACCCTAAACATGTACTACAAGATATTGAAATTTTAAGCCATCGTTTGGGTGCTCGAATTAGTAAAATTGATGGCGTACGTCTTGATTTTGATGATGGTTTTGGCATTATTCGAGCATCAAATACAGGTGAGTATTTTACCGTAAGATTTGACGCTGATAATCCTTTACGTTTAAAGGAAATCCAGCAAAAATTTATTGATATGTTGCAAGAGCGTTATCCGCAAATTGCACAAGAACTTTCTGAGGCCTAATAAGGAGAGGCGCAATGCCACAAGATCAGCATCTCGGCGTCGACAAAGCAAAAATCTTGATTGAAGCTTTGCCATATATTCAACGTTTTTCTGGTAAGACGCTGGTGGTGAAATACGGTGGTAATGCGATGACTGATCCTGAATTGGAAAGTTCATTTGCCCGCGATATCGTTTTACTTAAAACTGTGGGTTTAAACCCGATTGTTGTGCATGGCGGTGGCCCACAAGTTGACTCTTTCTTAAAGCAATTAGGACGTGAGTCTGACCGTATTGATGGTATGCGTGTGACCGATGAAGCTACGATGGAAGTGGTTGAAATGGTCCTAGGTGGTAGCGTAAACAAATCTATTGTTAATTTGATTAATAAACACGGCGGCCGTGCAATTGGCTTGACTGGTCAAGATGGCAACCTATTACGTGCCCGTAAATTATTAATGGAAAAACAAGAAGAGGACGGTTCGATCAAACATATCGACTTAGGTATGGTTGGTGAGGTGACCGGGGTTAAAACTGACGTATTAGAGATGTTTACTCAAAGCGACTTTATTCCTGTTATTGCTCCATTAGGTGTTGATGAAAAAGGTAATACTTACAATATTAATGCTGACTTGGTGGCTGGGAAGGTCGCAGAAGCATTAGGCGCAGAAAAATTAATTCTGCTGACTAATATTAGTGGCGTATTAGATGAAAACAAAAACCTTTTAACCGGTTTAACGACACAAGAAGTTGACCGTTTAATCGAAACAGGCGTAATTTACGGTGGAATGATTCCTAAAGTAGGCTGTGCGCTTGACGCTGTAAAAGGTGGTGTTGTGAGCGCACATATTGTTGACGGTCGTGTACCGCACGCAACATTACTTGAAATCTTTACAGATCACGGGGTTGGTACGCTCATTTCTAACCGTACACAAACGACTCACTAAACCTTATTATTTTTTATTAAAAGATCACGCTAAGTGGTCTTTTTTTATGCCATTTAATTTTGGTCATTTTTTTGTCATGAGCTTTGACTAGTGTAGTGGGTGTCACTAGGAGCGTTCATTATGCTGGAAAAATTTAATCAATATCGCCAAACCTGGACTTTACCTTTAAATCGCCATAAGGCTAACAATCAAACACAATTCCGCTTTGAATGGGTTGATAATTTAAAAGAATTACAAGATGTACAACGGTTTCGTGCACAACAATTTAGTAAACAATTCGGCATTCAATTTGAAGATAATTTAGATCAAGATATTTACGATTTTGGCTGTGAGCATGCTGTATTAAGAGAAAAATGGACAGGAGAGATAGTTGCTTATACACGACTTAAGCTCTTTCAAGGCCATGAAATAGGGCAAAGTTACAGTGCTAATGAGTTTGACATTGTTCCACACTTGTCGCATTTGCCAAATGTATTAGAGATAGGGCGTACTTGTGTACATCCACGTTTTCGTAATGGTAAGGCGCTTTCAACATTATGGCTGAATCTTGCACCTAAAGTATTGTGGTCAATGCGTGCTAAATATTTGATGGGATGTGTCAGTATTCATCTGCAAGATAATTTGGCTAGAGCGTACTATACGCACCGTCAAATTCAGCAATTACCGGACACTAAAACTATCGATATTCGTTCTAAAAAAATCTATGAACCTGAATATCCGGAGTTTAGTTTCCCTCAAGACGAGCGGATGCCGAAACTATTCCAAATGTATTTGAGTATGCAGTCTAAATTATCTAAAGATGCCTTCTTTGATGCTGAATTTAACTGTCTTGATTACTTTGTATTTTTAGAAGTGAATAAAATTGCCACTTCGTTTGTAATGAACAAAATGGCTCAGCGATAAAGTTATCTTATATTTTGTAATAGCGAGCGCATATTGGGATTTACAAGCCAATTTACTCTCATGCACAATAGTACGCATGGGGTAATGAAGTGAAAGTTTAAAAACAATATGTGCCAGCTATTAGGAATGAATTGTGCAACACCAACGGATATCACTTTTTCTTTCCGTGGTTTTTCACAACGCGCAGGAATTACCTCTGACCATAGTGATGGTTTTGGTATTGCCTTTTTTGAAGATAAGGCATGCCGTTTATTTGTAGATAACCAGTCTGCAGTTGAATCACCAATTGCTGATCTTATTCGTAATTATCCCATTAAATCACGTAATGTAATCGCACATATTCGTAAGGCGACTCAAGGCAAAATTACGCTTGAGAACTCACATCCTTTTATTCGGGAGTTATGGGGACGTCACTGGATTTTTGCCCATAATGGCGATTTACATGATTTTAATCCACCCTTGAGCGGACGTTTTACGCCGGTAGGGAATACCGATAGCGAAAGAGCATTTTGTTATTTATTAGATCAACTGGTCGAAGTATTTGGTTATGAAGAACCAACGCTTGAGCAGATATTTGAAGTATTAGAAAAGATTTCTCCTCAAATTGCAGAATATGGGACATTTAATTTCTGTTTATCGAATGGTAAAGCTTTATTTAGTTATGCAATTACTAAATTACATTGGTTAGTTCGAGAATATCCATTCAATAATGCACATTTAATTGATTTAGATGTTGAGGTTGATTTTAGTCAGGTGACGACTCCTGAAGATCGAGTTGCAGTAATTACCACGGAACCTTTAACTCATAATGAAACATGGATTGCTTATCAACCTGGTGAAATGATTTTATTTCAACATGGTAAACCTATAAAAAAAGCGATTACTCAAGTTGAAAGATTAATACGTGAAGAGAAAAATCCTGAACTTAAGCGTATTACTCGTGCTGACCAATATTAATTTTTTATTAAAAGAAATGTAGTTTCTTGAGAAATATATATTTTTGTTTATTTAATAATAAAGTATTTTGTTTAAAAAATACTTTATCTTTTTAGTTGGTTAATATTAATTAATTTTTTAAAAATCAAAATCTTAACTATTTATTCATTTTTATTTATTTAAAGCCGACAAAATAGCTTTGTTTTTATTTATACCCTTTAAAGATAAGATGCGGTTTATGCAACAGTCATTGAACATCATTGGGGGTGATGTATGAAAATGAAATGGGCTTCAGAATATAATACTGGTATTGACGTTATTGATGAGCAACATAAACGAATACTGGATTATATTAACGAGATTGATGATGTAAAAGATGATGAGGATAGACGTCGTATTAAAGATGTTTTAGACAATATTATTGATTATACACAATCACATTTTACCTTTGAAGAAAGTTTACAAGAGGAAGCAGATTATAAATATAGAGTGCCTCATAAACGTGTACATGACTTATTTATTAAAAAAATAGAGTTATATCGTGAACGTTTTGAAATGGGCCATACCATTGAAGCAGAATTACAAGAGATCTTGGCTAAATGGTTAATTAACCATATTCAACATGATGATGCCGATTATGTGGGGGCAGTAAAAGAAAATATGATGGGGATTATTAGAGAAAAAGAAAAGAAGAAAGGAAAGAACTGGTTCGCCCGTTTTTTCTCATAACCTTAACTAAAAAAACTCTAATATACAGTTAGCGCGGCAAACTATCGTTTCGGTGGTTTGCTTTTTTTATTGTGCAAACTTTGATTTTCATGCATGAGACGGGCAAAATATCTATAGACTTTTTCAAGGAATGCATAATGCAGGACATACCTATGTCACGATGGTTATCGCCTCTTATGGCGTTTTGCTTATCTTTTGTCATCATGGCCACTTTGGCACCAACCATGGGAATCCAGATTGATCGTCAAATCGATTTCTGGTTATTGTGGTTTGGCACTATGTTGTTATTGGCATTACCAGTTTGTTATTTGGAAATTGCTTTAGCAAAACGATCAAAAACAACCGCTTTAAATGCGTTATCGAGTTTAACTCGTGAAGCTGATAGTTCCCCTAAATGGCGTGTGGTTGGCTGGCTTGCTGTTGTTTTTATTCCTTTCTTAGCGGGTAACGTTCTAAGTACTGCAAGCAATATATTAGTTGCGCAGTTTGCCCCAAGCATTTCCGGTCAAATTATTTTTGCAGGCCTTGCAGTTGCTGCCTTGGTATTATCTTTTATTCCACGCCAAATACTCATTTTATTAATGACCTTAGGAGTAATCGCTTCTATTGTGTTGGCAAATACGATGGGCTCGACTTTACAGCCTTGGCATTGGACCAGTGTTGAGTTTAAGGAGTGGGGTAATGCAACTGTACTTGCACTTGTCGCGAGCGGGTTAGGTTTAGGGCTTTACTGGCAAAATAGTGTAGGTGCTGTTCAGGCGCAAGAAGGCGCAACAAAAACTGTTCTTCCAATTTGGTTAGCTCAGCTCATTGCTGTGGTTGCTTTTGGCTTTTTCTCGCTTCAGGCTCAATTACCCGTTTTAACGTGGATATTTACCGGAGTAATGACATCCGCGTTATTTGTGCAGTTGGCTAGAGAACAACTTGCTCAGCGACAGCTTATGTCTGTTTTACAATGGGTGATTATTGTTGTAGCAATTGCAGTTTGGGCGGTGCCGGAAGTTCATAATTTATTCACGCTTATTCTTATGCTGTGGGGCTTACTTATTTGCTTAATCTATGCAGTTTTTGCAGGTTGGATTATGAAAATTAGCCACTTACGTAAATCGATGAATTTTAGCAATGAGCTTTTTTATAACTTGTGGCGTATTGCTGTACGTATCGTATTGCCGCTTTCAATTATTGTGGCAATGATTGCTGTAATTGGACAAAGTATCTAATGGAACGTACACAACAAGTTTGGGTCGCTTTTGCGGTACCGGAACAACAGTTTTTAATTTCTGTTCCATTTGAAGAGGGAATGACTGCTGCACAGGCAGTTCAAGCAAGTGGTTTATCAAATCAAGTTGATTTGCCTGAACCACTTCAGCTCGGCATTTTTGGAGTAAAAGTAGAAACTGATGCGGTATTACACGCGGGTGATCGAGTTGAGGTTTATCGACCATTAACGATTAATCCAAAAGATATTCGCCGGAAACGTGCTGCGAAAAACCCTGTAGGCAGATACATTAAAGGCAATCGCTTTAAGCAATCAGCTCAATAAGCAAAACCCCTCAAGTATTTCACTAGAGGGGTTTCTTTTTATTAGAAAAAACGATTATAGTGGTGGGGCAGTTAAAATTGCTTCTTTGGAAGCAGGTAAACCAGGTTGCGATTCTGGAATAGTCTCTAAACCTTCAATTTTAGTTACGGTTCCAGTTTCATCAAAGTAAATTTTTAAATGCTGACCATGTGCTGCGGGGATTTTCGCTTTTTTAGCATATGTTCCCGGGATATAGTTGTAGATATAGTCCCAACGTTGTGGATTGAGGGGATCAGTCACTGTTGGGCTACCAAGCAAAAAGCGCACTTGCTGGAAATTCATGCCGACCTGTACTTGAGAGGCTTGAGCTTTAGTCAATGGAGTCCCTTGAGGAATATCAACCTTATATACACCAAAGATTGAACAACCAGCTAGGAGTGAAGTGACGAATAACGTCAGCACGAGTTTTTGCATTTTGCTACACTATCCCAATAAATTATGATGCATTTGATCAAAGGATAGATCATACTTCATCTAAATTCTATTGCCTATTCCAACTTGAGATTTGTTGAGAGACCTTTTTTCATGCCTATTTCCAATCAAGATTTGCGCAAAGCTGGACTTAAAGTTACCCTTCCACGAATTAAGATTTTGGAATTATTAGAAAATTCAAAACAACATCATCTTAGCGCCGAAGATATTTACAAAACTTTGTTAGAGCAAGGGGAAGATGTCGGACTTGCAACAGTTTACCGTGTGTTAACACAATTTGAAGCTGCGGGTATTATTCAACGTCATCATTTTGAAAATAACCATTCTGTTTTCGAAATCATGCAAGAAGATCATCACGATCACTTAGTATGCCAAAACTGTAACAAAGTCATTGAATTTACTAATGATGTTATCGAGAAAGAACAGCATTCTGTAGCAGAACAACATGGGTTTACCTTAACGGGTCACTCATTAAATCTCTATGGTTACTGTAATGAACCTGAATGTCAGGAAGCATTGCGCAAGAAATAATCGTTTTCACATAAAGAAAACAAATAAAAAAGGAAGGTTACGTTTAACCTTCCTTTTTTTATGAAGAAATTACTGGCGGTCAAAAGTTAAATGCTGTTTCCCGTCTGATAATTGATCAGGACCTTCATTTGCAAGTTTAATGGTTAAACGTAAATCGTTCGGTGAGTCAGCATGTTTAAGTGCATCTTTGTAGGTAATTTGACCAGCTTTATATAAATCAAATAAAGCTTGGTCAAAGGTCTGCATACCAAGTTCACGTGAGCGTTTCATCAAATCTTTAATTTCATGAATTTCACCTTTACGGATGTAGTCTGAAATTAATGGTGAGTTAATTAAAATCTCAATTGCTGCACGGCGTGAATTACCATCTGGTGTTGGAATGAGCTGCTGCGCAATCATTGCCTTTAAGTTAAGTGACAAGTCCATATAAAGCTGACTATGACGGTCACTTTCAAAAAAGTGAATAATACGGTCGAGCGCTTGGTTGGCGTTGTTAGCGTGCATGGTAGCTAATACAAGATGGCCTGTTTCAGCAAAGCCAATCGCGTAGTCCATGACTTCACGAGAACGGATCTCACCAATTAAGATCACATCCGGCGCTTGTCGTAGTGTATTTTTCAAGGCAATTTCAAATGAGTCGGTATCGATCCCGACTTCACGCTGAGTAATGATGCAACCTGCATGTTCGTGAATAAACTCAATCGGGTCTTCAATGGTAATGATATGGCCCTTAGAGTTATGGTTACGATGGCTGATCATTGAAGCCAATGAAGTGGATTTACCTGTACCTGTCGCGCCTACGAAAATAATAATGCCGCGTTTGGTCATCGATAAATCTTTAAGTACAGGCGGTAACTGCAAGTCATCAATTGAAGGAATCTTGGTTTCAATACGACGTAGTACCATGCCTGGCATGTCGCGCTGCTGAAAAGCACTGACACGAAAACGCGCCGTTTTTTCACGGTTCATAATGGCAAAGTTACATTCACGAGTGTCTGCAAATTCTTTGCGTTGTTTTTCACTCATGATGGAATGTAACAGTTGACCAATCACTTCCCCAGAAAGACTATTTTTTGAAATTGGAACAATTTGCCCGTTAATCTTCATAGAAGGCGCAACGCCATCTGTAATAAAAAGATCCGATGATTTTTTTTCAACCATCAGGTTGAGCAAGTCATTAAAATCCATAATTATATTCTCGCTATTTTGTTATTTTTATAGGAAGGATTCAGGCTGTTTTGCCGCAGTACGTGCGGTTTGTGGACTAATCACACCGCGAGCGACTAAGCCTTTTAAACTTTGGTCGAGTGTGGTCATGCCATGATTGGCACCAGTTTGAATGGCTGAGTACATTTGCGCGACTTTGTTTTCACGAATTAAGTTACGAATAGCCGGAATACCAATCATGATCTCATGTGCCGCGACACGGCCACCACCATTCTTTTTAAGCAGGGTTTGTGAAATAACCGCTTGTAAAGATTCTGACAGCATGGCACGAACCATGTCTTTTTCTTCGGCAGGGAATACGTCAATCACACGGTCAATGGTTTTTGCTGCCGACGTGGTGTGGAGTGTACCAAACACCAAGTGACCTGTTTCGGCAGCGGTTAATGCTAAACGAATGGTTTCAAGGTCACGCATCTCACCGACTAAAATAATATCTGGGTCTTCACGCAGTGCTGAGCGAAGTGCTTCATTAAAGCCGTGTGTGTCACGATGCACTTCACGCTGGTTAATGAGACATTTCTTAGACTGGTGTACAAATTCGATTGGGTCTTCGACCGTTAAAATATGGTCATAGCGGTTTTCGTTAATATAATCGAGCATCGCTGCAAGCGTAGTTGATTTACCCGAACCTGTTGGCCCCGTCACCAGTACAATGCCGCGAGGATAGTCGCAAATATCTTTAAAGATTTGTCCTAGACCTAGATCTTCCATGGTGAGGACTTTAGACGGAATGGTACGAAATACTGCACCATTAGGTACTTCAAAAGAAAAGTCAGTTTCGAGTTTTTCTTCATAGTCACGGCGCTGTTTATCATTCATGATGTCGTAGACCAAACGGTGGACATCTTTATGTTCTAGAGCTGGTAAGTTAATACGACGAACTTCACCGTCAACACGAATCATTGGTGGCATGCCAGCAGAAAGATGTAAATCGGACGCGCCATTTTTCACAGAGAAGGCGAGTAGCTCTGTAATATCCATAATTTCCCCAAGTAAATCAAAATATGTCATTATTTTGTAGAATAATATACGGCTTTCACCGAGGCTTACCAACACCTCGCTTTATGTGAAAAGCAAAAAAGTTTTTTGAAAATGAGAACCTTGTCAATGAATTACCTGCAAGATGCGCGACAGCACGTATTACAGCAAATCAGAACAGCTTGTGAACTTGCTCAGCGTGCGCCTGAAACTGTGCAACTTTTAGCCGTATCGAAAACTCATCCGAGTGAAAGATTGCGTGAAATGTATGCAGCAGGGCAAAGGGCATTCGGCGAAAATTATTTGCAAGAAGCTTTAGATAAAATTGATGCTTTACAGGATTTGGATATTGAATGGCATTTCATTGGTCATGTTCAGCGGAATAAAACTAAGCATTTGGCCGAGCAGTTTGATTGGGTTCATGGGGTAGATCGTTTAATTATTGCAGAACGCCTATCTAACCAACGTGGTGATGACCAAGCTGCGCTTAATATTTGTTTGCAAGTCAATATTGATGGGCAAGACAGTAAGGATGGTTGTGCACCGGAAGATGTTGCTGAGTTGGTTGCTCAAATGAGTCAACTACCGAAAATCAAGTTACGTGGTTTAATGGTGATTCCGGCACCTGACAATACAGCTGCTTTTGTAGATGCCAAAAAATTATTTGATGCGGTAAAAGTCCAACATGCTCACCCAGAAGACTGGGATACATTGAGTATGGGAATGTCGAGTGATTTAGAAGCCGCAATTGCCGCTGGTTCAACCATGGTACGTGTAGGCACAGCTTTATTTGGGGCTAGAGACTATTCGCAAAAAGGCTGATGTAAGCGATTTCTTACAGAAATTGCGGCCTTTTGCGGCTATGGCAGACCATGCTTTTTTTGTACTATGAATTCATCAGGAAACAGGATGTTTCTAAGAATAACAATAAAAAGTCATGAATGGATGCAGACAGGTACGACAGGAGTCATACCAACGCAGAATCTAAAAAAGCCCCGACAGGATGTCGGGGCTTTTTAGTTTTAACCCACTATTTCAATGGTACTTGCACCAGCGCCAAGTGGTTTCACTTGAATTTGTACAGGAATGCGTTCATGCATTTCTTGAATGTGTGAGATGAGAATGACCTGACGTCCCTGATTTTGCAGTTGGTCTAAAGCATTCATGACCATGTGCAAAGATGAGGCATCTAAAGTACCAAAACCTTCATCAATAAACAGTGATTCAATTTTCATTGAACCCGATGCCATATTGGCAATCGCTAAAGACAAGGCAAGGGCAGTTAAGAACGACTCACCGCCAGATAAAGAGGCAACTGAGCGGGTTTCTCCATCCATGTCGTGGTCAATAATGGCAAGACTTAAGGACTGATCAAGACGTTTTAGCGTATAACGCTGAGAAAGCATCGCCAGTTGTTGGTTGGCATGTTCAACTAAAATATCTAGGTGATATTGCTGAGCGTAGTCACGGAACTCTTTACCTTTGGCATCACCAATCAAGCCTGAAATTTTGCTCCAGCGATGTTCTTCTTGTTGAATGTTTTGAATTTGTTCAGCGTATTTTTGCTGTTTGGCAAGGTTTTGCTGATGTAATTCAAGCTTCAGCTTTAGTCCATCACGCACTTCAAGCTGAGCTTTGAGCTTTGCAATATTGTCTTGAATGAGGGTAACGAGCTTTTCGTATTCAATATCTGGCTGAGTTTGTAAGTGCTCGCTTAATTGCTCTTGCATCGTTTTAAGGGCAGAAGAGGCTTCACTTAATAAACGCTCGGCATGATTAAGACGGTTACGAATATCTTGCTCTTGAGCTGAATTAATCTGTATGAGTGCTGTAAGATCAGATGCCTGAAAATCAGTATGGGCTTTTAACCAGTTTTGAATTTGCCCATCAAGCTGCTGTTGATGTTGTTCTGTGTGTTGATACTGATGTTTAAGTTGATCGAGCGCCTGTTTTTGCTGCTCAAAGTGTTGTCTGGTTTGTTCGAAACGCTGTTTAGCCTCATGATACGCCGTTTGTTGGTGCTGACGTTTAGCGTCATGCTCAATTAACCATTCATGCGGCTTAATATCCGAACGGCCCGTCATTTGCTGAATGAGCGATACCGCTTTTTCATTATTTTGTTGGCCTTTAAGCGTAATCTCTTGGAGATTTTGATCGATCTCATCAATTTGCTTGGTCATTTGCTCAAGGCTAGCAGACAGCATTTTAAGTTCTTGCTGCTGTTGTTCAAAACGCTGTGAAAGCTGTTCTTGTTGTTCAAGTTGCTTAGCACGTGCATCAAGAATAGCCCAAGTCTGCTTAGCTGTTTGGCTACTTGCTTGCTGCCATGCGTGCTGTTCGGTTTCCGATAAACACTCGACAATATGTTGAACTTGTTGTTGCCATTGCTGTGCTGTATTAAGCAAACTTTCATTACGCTGAATAGTTTGAACAAGCTGATTGTGTTGTTTAATGGCTTGGGTTAAACGCACATTTTCTGAGTCAAATAAACTTATGGCAGTTTGTGTCGCTTGTCTCAGCTCATTAAGTGTTTGTAAGATTTGTTCAGGAGCTTGATTAAGCTCAATGTGTAATTGATTGAGGTTAAACGCTTGCTTAAGCTCTTGCTGCAAGCTTGATTGTTTTGTTTGAAGTTGAGCTAGATATTTCTGAACTTGTTCAAGCTCGGCACGACATTGGGTAAGTGCATGTTGCTGGGTTTGCCATACATTAAACTTAGTTTGCTCGAGTGCAACAGCTTGGTGCTCTTGCTGTTGCTGTAAATCGAATAAGGCCTTAGAAACTGCACTGTCATCAATACGGTAAGGGTGGTGGGTACTTCCACAGACTAAACACGCTTCACCTTCTTTAAGATTGGCCCGTAACTGTTCAATATTTTCGGTGTGTAGTAAACGTTGCTGTTGCAGGATGTGCTGTAACTTTTCACGTTCAGTTTTTGCTGTTTGGTAGTCTTGTTCAGCTAACTGGCAAACGGTTTTAAGTTGCTCTTCTTGCGCGGAGGCTTGAGTATGTTTTTCGGTGAATTGCTGAAGCTCAGCATATAGCTCATGATAAATTTTTATTTTCTGTTGAATCAGATCTAACTGCGTGACTTGAGCAAGTTTCTGATCTTTATCTTTACGCTGTTGTTCAAGCTTTAACTCAATCTGTTCAACGGTGCCTAGTGAAACTGTGAGTTGTTCGAGTTCACTTTTAGCTTCCGATAGCTTTTGGCGAGCAAGGGTAGGGTTACCGAGCTGTTCTTCAATTGCTTGGTAATTTTGAATAAATTGCCCAAGTTGATGAAGATGCGCTGAAAGGCCCTTATCTAATACAGCATATTGCTGAGTCTGGATCAGCTGCTGTTGTAGATGAATTTTGTTCTGCTCAAGCTGTGCAATATGCTGTTGTACCGCGTTTTGCTGCTGTTGTAGTGGGCTTAGGTTTTGCTCAAGTACCTGTCTTTTTTCTTTGCACTTTTTATATTCATCGGCAATAAAAGCGCGTTCTTGAATGGACTGTCGAACTTGATTTAAAGCATGTTGATGCTGTTGCTCAAAATCGAGTGTTTGTTTGAGCTGTTGTTCTGCAAGTTGATATTGTTTTTGTCCCGTTTCAAAAATTTGTACCAACTCATTAAACTTGGTTTGAGCTTGCTGAATTTGCGGCTCAAGTTGTTGTAGGGTCTGTAAATTTTGAGCTTGCTGAAAAACTTGTGGGCGTATTTCAGAGAAAACTTCAAGACGTTTTAATTGCTCACGTTCACTAGCCAGTTGTTGATGGTGATTTTGCTGGGTTTGAAACTGTTGTTGTTTAGCTTGTACTTCTTGCTCAAGTTTTGCTTTACGTTCAAACCATTGTTGCTGTTTGTCTAAGACATGTTTTTGCTGTTCTAACTGTTGATAGTTTTGTTCGGCTTGCTGGTATTGCTCGGTAAATGTAGCAATCTCTTCATCAGACAAAATTTCAATATGACCTAAAAACTCTTCCAGCTGTTTACGCTGCTTTGCAATATCGGCTGTTTTACGAAAAGCCAGTTCACCGATTTTGGCGAAAATGCTGGAGTTGGTCAGGTACTCAAGTAATTCACCACGTTCGCTGTCTCGAGCTTTTAAAAATGCAGTGACTTCTGACTGCGCAAGTAATACGGCACGAGTAAACTGCTCAAATGAAAGCTGGGTAATTTGCTTAACTTTTTCATCAACCGCTTTGGCTTTATCGGCAAGTACTACACCATCGGTCAAGCATTTTAAGTGGCGCTGTACACTTTGTAATTTACCATTTGGGTTTTCACGTGCACGTTTAATTTCCCAACGAGCCAAATAACGTTTTTGATCTTGCGCAATAAAACAAAGCTCAGCAAAACCATGTCCTGTACCACGGCGTAAAACAGTTAAAGGCGAATTGGTCAGTAACTCGGAACCATCAACATCTTTTAACTTACCATCACTGTCTTTAAGGCGAGGAACCCGATTAAACAAAGCCAGACACATCGCATCTAGAATAGTCGATTTACCTGCGCCAGTTTTCCCCACAATTGCAATGAGACCTGCATGGGCCAGAGGTTCGCTTTCAAAGTCAATAAAATGTTCATCAGCAAGCGATGCCAGATTTTTTATTCGAATGGATAAAATTTTCATGGCATATCCTTAATGGCTTGCATCATTTTCAAGATGTTTTTGTGCTTCTTGTACCAGACTCAGAAAATCTTTTAAGACCGCATCATCGGCGCTGTAACCTTGTTTTTCCCAGATATTTTGAAAGAGCTTTTCTGGTGTTGGCGGTTCAAGTGCAATGTGCTGGGTAGTATTTGAATTAGTCGTGTCTTTATTTACATATTGACGTGAAATACGCACTAAACGATAGCGGTCAGGTGGTAGAGCTGCTTCAAACTGCTGACGTAAATTCGGCTGTGGCGGCGTTAAACTATAATATTCAATATCGACATATTCACGGTGGTCAATATTTTCAATCACGCCGTGAGGCAAGGCTTTGAGTTGTTGCAGTACCTCGTTTAGCTCACCACGAATGCGGTGCAATTGTATGCAGCGCGGAATTTCCACAGCTTCAAATTGCAAACGGTTGTCCGTATCTTGAGAAGGGTCAATTTTGACCTCAACCACTTGGTGTTTATAGTTAATTTCACTAAAAGAAAGTGGAATGGGTGAGCCGCTATAACGAATGTGCGGCTGGCCTACTTTTTGTGGTTTATGTAAGTGCCCTAAAGCGACATAGTCGACAGCATCTTCAAACAATGTCGTTGAAAGCGCCTCTTCATTACCAATAATAATAGGGCGTTCAGAGTCGGATGTTTCCCCACCTTGCATATGGGCATGCGACATCAAGATAAGCGCTTGGTCTGGTGTCTTACGACGTTTGGCTTCGGCAATAAGCTGCTGGTGCAAATAGGCAATCGCATTTTTGCTATTGGTGGTATGTTCGTTAAAGCCCGTAATTTCGGCTGAGCGTAAAAAAGGCAGGGCAAGGCACCACGCCACAATATCTTGATTTTGATTATAAATAGGTAAAAGTAGTCGATCGAGATCTAGGGTTTTATCTTCATTCCAGCGAACTACACCTACGGTTTTTGCATTGTATTTTTCTAAAAGCGGTTCAACCTGTTCAATACGGTAGCCTGAGTCATGGTTACCCGCAATCATGAGTGTTTGCATGTGCGGTGCAATACGATGGGCATCTGCTAAAAATTGGTAGAGTTGTTTTTGTGCTTGTGAACCCGGGTTAATAACATCAAAAATATCGCCAGCAATAAGCAGGGCATGCGGTTGTTTTTCTTGAATTTGAGTGAGCAACCAGCTTAAAAATTGTTGGTGTTCGTAGTATCGTGAATGATTATAAAAAAACTGCCCCAAATGCCAGTCAGAAGTATGTAGAAAATGTACGGACATAGAAACAGACATCAAGCCAAAATAAACACAGATACGTTAGCATAAATTGGCAGGAGATTTTATCAAGACATTTTAAAGTGCTTGTTATTTAAGCCAGCAATGAAATCTGAATTATTTTGTCTCCTTAAGCTCTGCTTTGTTACTATCAGGTCAAACCATGAACTTTGAGAACAAAATGGCTATTCATAAATACGAAGTAAAAATACAGTGGGAAGGCAATACTGGTACAGGCACTTCCTCTTATCGTTCATATAAACGCGACTTTAGTATTCAGCATCCTCAAAAGACGACTATTCAAGGTTCATCAGACCCTGCCTATTTAGGTGATGTGACCAGATGGAACCCAGAAGATTTATTGGTTGCGTCAGCTTCTGCTTGTCATAAACTTTGGTATTTACACCTTTGTGCAGTCAATCATATTCACGTTGTGAGTTATGTCGATCATGCACTTGGTTTTATGGAAGATACAGATCCGGTCAAACGTGGTCACTTTACCCAAATTATTTTAAGGCCCGAGGTTGTTTTAGAAAAAGGTGCTGACCAAGAGCTTGCAGCAAAACTACATGAAGAAGCACATCACGAATGTATGATTGCCAATTCGGTAAATTTTCCAATTACATGTGAAGCCAGCTTTAGCTTTGCTGAATAATTCATATGAAATAGCCACCGATAAAAGCGGTGGCTATAAATTAAAATAAATAGGCTAAATAAAATCTTTAAGCTGCATTTTCATCGACTTGAAAAATACCAAAAACGTTGTGGTCTAAATCGACAAAGTAACCATGCCAAGCGCGGCCCGGAATAGCGAATTTATCCATTGCCACAATGCCACCTTGCGCTAAAATTTTTGCAGCCACTTCATCGAAGTTTTCCACCTGAACCGAACAAGTAAATGCATTGGTGCCATATTCCATTGGCGGTGTTTGAGCAGGGCGTTTTAAGAGTCCTCCCATAATTGAAGGTGTCTCTATGCGGTAATATTCAATCGGTAAGCTTTCATCGAGTTTAAATTGCCAACCAAACACAGCTTGATAAAACTGCGCATCGCGGGCAGGGTTTGAAGACTGGATTTCAAAATAGGCAATATTGTTCATATTATTTAAATCATATTTTTATGGTGTAAAAAGTATACGCATAGCCTTTATAGCCACGAAAGCACTATTGTGTATGGTGAGCGTAAAATAAATGAAAGTACTAGAAAATAAAAACCGACGATTCGAGTGATGAGAGAATCGTCGGTCAAAAACTTCATCAAGGGTTTCGGCTGCTAACAAAACCTAATCCGAAGGAAGAAAGAGTCGTAATGAAAGGTCACCGAAACAATTTTGCGGATGCCGTGCAAAGGAAGTATTCGGTTGCTGCGACCTTGTTACCCTATATAACGTTAAGAGATCAGGATTGGTTGACAGAAAAATGAAAAAAAATCGAAAAAAATTTATAATTATTTTTTTGAACCCATAAATTAGGCAAAAATATGACCAAATTACGTTCTTACTTTCTCTGGTTTTTTGCTTTATGCATCGTGCTAACCTTAATTGTCGGTGTGATTGCAGCACTATTACCAGCGAGTGTAGGCGGTATTTTAACAGCCGTTCCATATTTAGGCGCAATGATTTTTGTCTTATTTAGATTTTTAAAGAAAGAACGCCGTGCACCGACAGTACCAGAAAAAAAGAAATTTACTTTAGGTTTTACTCTCATATTTTGGGGCTATAACTTGTGTGGTGTTTTATTTGGTCTGTTTTTATTTTCAAGAAAAGACCCTGAGATTTTGCAAAACTTTATGCTTTACCTCAAACAGCCTCAGTTCTTAAGCATTATGGTCATTATGCTTTTAATGTTAGCTATTCCGCTTTATTTAATTACCTATTGGTTTTATGGCAAACAAGCCCAGCGCATGGCAAACAAAATGTTTAATGCGTCATAACTCACCACAAAAACTGATACGATTAGATCGTTATTAAATTTTATAACTATATCAATTAAAAACTGCTGTCCTCGGTTTTGGAGGAAATATGAATAAGAATGTATTAATCACAGGTGCCAGTGGCTTTATTGGAACGCATTTAATTAGGTGCCTGCTACAAAAAAATTATAACGTGGTTGCTGTGACACGGCAGGCTGGAAAGAAATCTGACCATCCTGCCTTGCAGTGGGTACAAAAGTTCGAAGATATTTCGACCCGTCAAATTGATTATGTGGTGAATTTGGCCGGTGCAAATATTGGTGAGAAACGCTGGACTGAGTCACGTAAAAAACAACTCATTGAAAGCCGTGTAAATACGACCCAAAAACTGTATGCATGGCTCAAGCAATCTCAAATTTTTCCTGAAGTGATTGTCTCTGGTTCTGCAATTGGTTATTACGGTATAGATGCTCAAGAAAAGTGGACAGAGGTGTGCACTGAACAAAGCTCGCCACAGCCCATTTTCATGTCTCAGCTTTGCCAAGAGTGGGAACGCGCAGCGTTAGCAGACGCTCAGCAAAACACTAAAATTATTCGCTTAGGCGTAGTGTTTGGGCAGGGCGGTGGCATTTTGCCTAAAATGTTGCTTCCTATTCGACTCAATTTAATCGGTCAAATTGGTCACGGACGTCAGCCTGTAGTATGGGTACATATTGAAGACGTATTAAACGCAATTGAGTTTATATTCAAGCATCCTCAATCTGCTCAAATTCACAATGTGGTGGCACCAGAAAATGTGACCCAAAAGGTATTTGTTGAACAAGCTGCCAAAGTTTTGAATAAGAAACCAATGTTGTCGGCGCCTAGTACAGTTTTTCGCTGTTTGTTAGGAGAGCAGTCGCAATTGATCTTAAATGGGCAATACGTCAAACCCGCAGCCTTACAAGCAGAAGGATTTGAGTTTGCTTATCCTCAATTAAAAATGGCTTTAGAGAATATACTCGCCTCAGGCTAAGATTTTATTTTGCAAACGCTCTGGTGAATATGCTTTGGCATCAACTAAGGTCGGTTGACCGAGCATAAGCTGACGGAGCAATTGCGCAGAACCTGAGCCCATACACAAACCATTTCTAAAATGACCAAAGTTTGCCCAGAGGTTGCCCATTTCAGGCATTTTGCCAATATAGGGAACACCATTTGGTGAACTTGGTCTGAGACCTGCCCAGCGATGTACGATCGGGAAATCGGCCAGTTCAGGTACCATTTCTAAACATGCTTCCAAAATATTGTGCTGGGTGGTTTCGTCAGTAGACGTGTCAAAACCACGATGTGCCATGCTTGACCCGCACACAATATGACCGTCCATACGTGGAATCAAATACATGACTCGATTCATACACATGGTCGGTAGCCAGTGAGCAG